>CAYORP010000243.1:0-3432 GCA_964406415.1 uncultured bacterium | reverse complement strand
CGAATCCGCGAGTGCAAAAACCCTCCTTTTGCTGCATAATCCGGCCACAAACTGTATGCCTATGCCGCATGAAATTACACCTATAGGTTCATTCCCTTGAATATGCCTGAGGATTTTTTCAGTAAGGTGGTTGTTGCACAGGAAATCCACCGGCTCACAGCCGGTTATCTCCGTACCTGAATTATCAAGTATTTCTCTAATCCTGTCACACCCAGGTTCATAATCCTCTTTAAATCCCTTATAACACTTCCTGCAACAGAGTATGAAGATTCTGGGTACGCCCTCAAGAACTTCCCTTATCTCCTCTTCCGCCTTGAGTCTGTATTTGGTATAGTCTGCTACCGTTCTTTCGCCCATTTCGCTGCCTTTACCACATTTCTCAACAGTATAGCCGTCGTTACAGGGCCAACTCCACCGGGCACCGGGGTTATAAGTGATGCCCTCTCTTTTGCCTTTTCAAACTCAACGTCCCCTACGATTTTGCCATCCACCCTGTTTATTCCTACGTCAATAACAACCGCTCCCTGTTTTATCCATTCGCCAGGGATGAGATTTGCCTTGCCCACGGCCACAATCAAAATGTCAGCACGTCTGACATGCTGCTCAAGCATCCCTGCCTTGCTTGTCCCTATGTGGCATATGGATACCGTGGCAAATTTATCTACAAGGAGGAAGGCAATCGGTTTACCCACGATGTTGCTGTGTCCAACCACAACCACCTCTTTCCCGTAAAGGTCTATATCCGTTGAGTCTATTATCTCTTTTACTGCAAGGGCGGTGCAGGGTGCAAGAAATGGCTTTTTATGAACAACCCAGCACATATTGTCAGGATTCACCCCTTCAACGTCCTTGTGAGGGGATATGCCAGCCTGAATTTTCCGGGTGTCTATCTTCTGAGGAAGGGGTAGTTGTAACATGATACCGGTAACAGTTGCGTTGTTATTAATCTTTTCTATCTCCAGAAGGAGATGCTTTTCATCTATTTCAGCAGGATAGGTCTTCAGTTCATAGATTATTCCCGCCTTATCACAGGTCTTTTTCTGCTGTTTTGTATATACCGCACTTGCAGGGTTCTCACCAACCTGCACAGCAACAAGTTTGGGTTTTATTCCCCTCGCAATGAGTGTCTTTGTCTCTTTGCCAACATCCTCCTTTATCTTCTCTGCAATTGCCTTGCCATCAATAAGATTATTCCCCATTTTAATTTATTCTCCTTTTAAAATCCCTTCCACTTTTTTATAAACTGCATCTCCTTTTGCAACTACTTCATTTCCCATTGTTGCAACCCTGTCCATGTTGTTTTTCACAAAATGCCTGTCGGCAATGAATTTCAGATTAATCAAAATGTTCAGTTTAGCACTGTTAAAAGATGCAACTGCGAGAGAAACAGCTATGCCTGTATCGGAAATGAGAGACCTGTTTCCTTTGACAGTCAGAACATCAGAAAGGTCCACAATTCTAAGTGAGACTTTACAGATATCCAGATGGATTTCCACAGATTGCTTCAGGTATTTTTCGAGATAGGCGTGGTTTTTTACTCCAGAGGAATATCTTCTTATCTGGCCGTAAACCTCACTGTCTTTTTCAATGTATTGTGAGAGTTTTTTAAGTATTCTGTCGGTTTCATTTTTAATGGCTTCAAGTTCTATCTGGTAGGGAATATATTTTTTATTTCCGATGGTATAATTTAAAACCATATTGAGAAGGGAAAGACTTAAAGATGCGGAACAGGCAGTCACACTGCCACCGCCCGGAGCAGGGGTTTTTGCGGAGACCCTGTCCAGATAGTTTTGTAAAGATTCCCTCAGGTAATCAAATCCCTTTTTCTGTAACGTCTCCATCAACTAACCCCTTGTACTTCTCGTAGTTCTCATCCCACAGGGATGTATCCTTAGGCTGATATACAAAAAGTGGAAAAGACTTTCTTACTATTTCCCGTAACTGCGAAATATCCGAAATTTCTTTATTTGCCATTGCTTGAACCAATAGGTTACCTGCAGCGGTTGCCTCCACAGGACCCGCCATAACACTCTTCCTGGTTGCGGATGCGGTAAACTGTGACAATAGTTTGTTTTGTGAACCGCCTCCCACTATATGAAGCGTCTCTATCCTGTTTTCAACGGCGTCCTCAAGACATTCCATCTGATATCTGTATTCCATAGCAAGACTTTCAAGTATAACCCTTGAAATCTGGGGGATATCTTCCGGAACCTTCTGCCCGGTTTTTTTGCAGTATTCCCGTATCCTTTCCGGCATATTGCCCGGGGAAAGGAACTCGTCATCACCAACATTTATGAAGGAGAAAAAGGATTGTGCCGAAGAAGCCATCTCCGTTAACTGCTCATATGAAAAAGACTGCCCGTTTTTTTCCCACTGCCTCCTGCACTCCTGCAAAAACCACAAACCCATTATGTTTTTTAGAAACCTTATACTACCGCCGTAACCGCCTTCATTCGTAAAGTTATGCTTAAAACTTTTTTCGTTTATTATCGGATTTTCCGTTTCAACCCCGAGTAACGACCATGTCCCCGAAGAAAGATATGCCCATATATTTTCTCTTGCAGGTACCGAAGCGACTGCGGAAGCTGTGTCATGGGAACATACAGCATAAACCGGGATGTCCAAAAGCCCCAGTTCTTCCTTTATCTCCTTTGAAACATTTCCTAATAACGTACCGGGAGAAATAACTTCTGGCAAAAGGTCTAATGGAATCTGTAAACCTTCCAGTATATCATAAGTCCAATTACCTCTTGGAGCGGATTGCTGCCCCTCTCCAAGGGAATTATACATCTGTGATGTTGTCGCTATGGTATATTCTGCAGATTTATCCCCGGTTAAGAAAAAATTGAAAATGCCCGGCATAAAAAGCAGTTTCTTTGCAAAATCAAGAAGATACGGAAACTCTTTTTTAGTGGCGTATATCTGATAAAGGGTATTCAGAGATAGAAAATGCGCACCTGTCTCTTCAAATATCTTTTCTTTGGGGACAATACCAAATACTTCTTCGGGTATACCTTCGGTACGTTTGTCCCTGTAATGAAACGGGTTGCAAAGCAGAAGGTCGTTTTCCCCGATAAGTCCGTAGTCAACACCCCATGTTGTAATCCCCAGACCGGAAATCTGCCCTTCTTTTTTTGCCAGTGCAAGAATTTTTTTTATCTCGGAAAAAATCGCAAGGACATCCCAGTATATATGAGAGTGCAAACTTACATTACAGGTTGGAAATCTGTGCAGTTCCTTTATCACAAGTTTCTCACCGTTCCAACTGCCTACTATACCTCTTCCGCTTTCTGCTCCAAGGTCTACAGCCACAAATTTTTTCGTCTCCATCCCGTATACTTTACATTTTATTATAACCCCTGTCAAACTTTCAAAATTATCGGTTTCCAGTTATTTCTTTGACATACCTGATGGGAAGGAATAAAATAGGGT
>CAYORP010000242.1:0-7239 GCA_964406415.1 uncultured bacterium | reverse complement strand
GGTCTGTAAAAAGGGGACAGGCTACTTTTTAATATATAGGTATATAGGTTGGGGTAATTCCGAAAGACAATCAAAGTTTTTTACCTGTCATAACTCAAGAAGAAAAAGTAGCCTGTCCCCTTTTGTGAAGAAAAATTTGACATTTTTAAAAATATTTGTGATAATAGAAGAAATAGAGAGAAGTAAATTTTGTAATTACAAGGGGGTAAAAAAATGATTAGAAAGTGGATAAATGGGTTGGTCTTTTTATTTTTGATGGGATTTTTAGCGAAGGCAGGGGAGGCTCAGAGGGTTGTATCAATTAATAACGGACAGTCTACATCAGGATACCAGGGTACGCAGGTGACATTGCCCATTACCATTGATGAATCTGCTGATATTGCTGTTATCAACATCAATGTAACATATGACACCACCGTTTTAGACTATGACAAAACCAGTATAGCAGGCAGTATAATTGCCAATCTGGTAATGGATTCAGACTGGATTTGGTTGGCTTCAGAGGAAACCCCTGGTACTATTAATATTGTGGGGACGGCTTTTGATGAAAGCGACCCTGTAACGTTACCTGCAGGTGGAGGACTTCTTTTCAATGTAACATTTGACATTATTGGGAACCCGGGAGACAGTTGTGTTGTGGGATATGACCAAGAAGGTCCGGTACTGGTAGACGCTGATAATAACAGGATTGCTGCTACAGGTGTTACCTGTGATGTGACAGTAAAAGGCTATTCTATTTCAGGCACGGTTAATCTTGTGGGCGGCATTGGTTCTGTTACAGATGTTGTACTGACCCTTGAAGCGACACCTGTAGGTGTTTTTCTGGGCAAAGGCAAGAGCAATCCCACCACACAACCAGATGCATTAGGGGCGTATTCATTTGTTAACCTTGCCGCAAATTATATCTATAAGATAATCCCCGCGCTTACCGGATATTCTTTTACGCCTGCTGACAGGACATATGAGTTCGGAGGTGCGCTACCTGCAGGCAAGGTTATTGTATATGATGATGTAACAGGTGCAGATTTCACTGGTAACGCGCAGGCGATGGTCTCAGGAGCAACTTCCTACGGCGGAGTTCAAACAGGGGATGTAAATATAGGCCTTTTCGCCACGGATAATTTCACGGGAGACCCCTTATACGGAGTGCAGGCTGCAGGAGGAGTGGGTGCTTATGCAATAACCAACGTGGCCCCCGGTACCTACTATGTAGCAAACTTCATGGATGTTGATGACGATGATGTATGGGACCAGGCGGACGAACCGTTCGGTACTTATGCGGGCAACCCCATAACCCTTGGTGTCGGACAGCAGTTGACGGGGATTGACATTACCCTGAAGGAACCACTTACCCTGACAATAGTTTCTCCTTACGGCAACCCCGTGCCTGCAGAAGGTAACCATGTCTATTACACGGGCGACTATGTTAATGCATCCGTTACCACGCCCTTCGCGGGAGGCCCGGGAGAAAGGTACGTCATTATTGGTGAAACGGGAACTGGTAGTGCGCCTACAACTACTGGTATGTCCGGGCTTGGATTTACAATAAATCAGGATTCAAGTATTACATGGAACTGGCAGCAGCAGTTTGAACTTACCGCGACAGTTGACCCTGTAAATGCAGGTGTTGTAAACGAAACAGGCTGGACTTATGGCGAAGGCTGGTATAATGCCGGAGACGATGCAAACATTGAGGCGGTGGCAAACGCAAACTTTATTTTCAGGGAATGGACAGGCGATGCGGCAGGCGCAAATGCCGCTACCACGGTTACTATGAACGCCCCGAAGTCTGTAACGGCGCACTTTGACCCTCTTTACACACTTACCACAGATGTTTCTCCCGCAGGCGGTGGGACAGTCGCGAAAGACCCGGATGATGCCCAGTACCGCAGCGGCACGGTTGTTGCCTTAACTGCGACCCCAAATGCAGGATACAGGTTTAACAACTGGACAGGCGGTGTTGCCGACCCTAATTCAATCACCACTACGGTTACAATGGACGCTGATAAAACGGTTACAGCAAATTTTGTAAGGCAGTACATCCTTACAATGGCTGTTAATATCGCGGGGGCTGGTGAGATAACACCTGTAGAGGGAGAATCTATACAGGACGAAGGTTCAGTCGTGAATATTACAGCCAACCCTGGTTTAGGTTATGTCTTTGTGAACTGGACAGGAGGCGCTGCAGACCCAAATGCACCACAAACGACAGTGACGATGGATGCGGACAAAACAATTACCGCAAACTTTGCGAGGGCATATTCTCTGGATGTTGTATCTGCATATGGCAACCCCGACCCGTCGGTAGGTACGCACGGGTATGTGGAAGGAGCCCAGGTTACGGCATCGGTTGCTTCTCCTGTTGCAGGCGTTGCAGGAGAACGGTTTGTCTGCACAGGATGGACAGGTACAGGCAGTGTTCCTGTGACAGGAGGTACAAATACCGTCACATTTACACTTAACGAGAATTCTACCATCACGTGGCTGTGGCAGAGACAGTATAGTTTGACCACGGATATAACAGGCAATGGAGAAATCCAACAGCAGGTTGTCGGAAACGGGTTAGGCAAAGCTCCCTCTACCACATGGTACGACGAAGGAACACAGGTTCAACTGACTGCTGTGGAAACTGATGACGATTATTTGTTCGGCTACTGGGAAGGGGATGTGGATTTTGCAAGGTCAAAAGATACTTCCATGTATAATCCTTTATCCGTTCCTATGGATATGCCGAGAACCATAACCGCTGTATTCCTTGAGAAGAATCCAGTGCTGGCGGTTGAACCGACAGAATTGACGTTTGTATTTGACCTCACAAAAACCAATGGCAATCAGCAGTCAGCCGATGTGACGATTACAAATGAAGGTGCAGTAGGTGACCTGGAATGGGAGATAGGCGATATAGTCTATAATGAGGGTACAAACTGGATAACTGTGGTTCCTGATTCCGGCACGGTTCCACCGGGCGGTTATGCTATTACTGCTCAGAAAGATGGCAATTCCCAGATAATAGTCCTTACGGTTGACAGTACTGATAAGACAGGCGGTGTTTATACCGCAACGGTTCCTGTGACATCAAACGGCGGCGATGATAGCATAGATGTAACAATGGTAATTATTCAGAGGCCTGAAACCATAGAGCCTCCTCTCCCTGATACAAACGAAACAGAGGCACTGCCGTTTATCCCCTTCACCGCACAGTTCTACCGCAGTACGACAGGCGGTACCGTTAACAGCAACTGGGTGATAGAGGAATATGTAACACAATGCAGTTTGGGAAAACAGGGTGATACCAAGGTTATCTTTGAAATTGAGAATGAGGACAGGGCCCTGAACGACAACAATGTTGCGCAGATTACAGTTCCCTGGGGACTCTTCAAGCCGGGTGTCTGGTACCGCTGGAGAGTAAGTGACAATGACATGGCATCATACCTCCCTAAAGGAAAGCCTGAGGAGGATATGCTCTGGTCAGACTATTCCGTTGACTTCCAGGTTAATAGAGAGGTACCGGATATTGATGAAGGTGATGAGGACGCACTGCGTGAGAATCTTCAGGACGTGGTTGATACCTGTGGTGCGGATGTTCTCAAAGACCCCGAGACAGAAGAACTTCTTCTTGTCACACTTCCGCAGTCAACAGGAGGGGGACAGCAGGCTGACAGTATTACCTTAGAGGTAATTGACCCGGACGATGTGGAAGGAAGCGGTGCCCTGAGCATAGACTATGTGTTTGACCTCCGCATAGAGGGGGTAACTGAAGGTGATACAGTCGTTTTCCAGATTCTCGTTCCGGGAAACTTCACAGGTTCCTTCTGGAAGTACAACCCTGATGAGGAACAGTGGCAGGTCTTTCCTGATGTGGTAAATCAGGGAACGGTGACAGCAGAAGATGGCAGTATCTATACTGTTCTTGAGGTGACCATTACTGACGGAGGAGAGTGGGACTTTGACGGTGCGGCCAACGGGGTTATTGCAGACCCTATGGGAGTGGATGTCTTTACAGGAGTGGACAAGATATCAGGAGGAAGCGGAGGATGCTTTATTGCAACAGCGGCCTATGGCTCACCTTTTGAGAGACACGTTAAAATTCTCAGAGAGTTCAGGGACAGGTATCTTATGACAAGTGCGGCAGGCAGGGCATTCGTCAGGTGGTACTACATACACAGCCCGAAGTATGCCGCAGTCATAGCAGGCAATGAAGTACTGAGGACTGTTGCAAGGGTTGCTCTAACACCTCTTTACGGGGTTGCATACACTGTGGTTAACGGGTTACTACCTTATATTATGCTGGCATTTGGTCTCTTTCTTCTTGCCTTGAGAAGAAGGGCAAAAAAGGCGGTAGTAACAATGCTGGCAGCGGGGATACTTTTGGGTGTTGCTTCTACATCCTTTGCTGCAGAGACCAACCACTTCAAGGTTGCACCGGCTGAGGAGTATACGGTAATGGTCCCTACAACTAAAACAGTAGGAGAAAAGAAACTGGCAGTGGACCTCTTTTACTCCTATGCGGACAATCCGCTACAGGGAGAAGTAGGAGGAACAGAGATAGACCTCATTGAGAATCAGAGCCTTTTGAATGCAGGTATAACTTTAGGATTGACAGAGTTTATGCAGGTATCCCTTACCATCCCTTATGTTTTTAACCAGAGTACAGAGGCACCCATAGAAAAAGACGGTCTTGGTGACATAATACTGGGAGGGAAATACAGGTTCCGTGAGGGTGAGACAGGAAACCTTGCCATAGCACCTTATGTACAGTTGCCTGTAGGAAATGAGGATGCGGGACTGGGGGCTGATGACTGGGGTGTGGGTATCAGAGGGATATATGACAGGAAGATTAACGAGAACACACTCTTTACCGCAAACCTCGGTTACGCCTATCAGCCCAGCGAAGACCTTGCACAGATAGAGATTGAACACTCTATCCTTTTTGGTGTGGGGATTGTCTATGATATGCCTGACACGCCTGCTTACATTGCAGGTGAAATTTACGGAAGAAGCGAAGAACTCTTTGATACTGAGAGTACACCTGTTGAGGCACTCTTATACTATGGGTACAAGAAAGAGAAGGTCTCTTTTGTGATAGGTGGAGGGGTGGAGGTCATTGACGGGTACGGTTCAAGCAGTTGGCGGGTATTTACCGGCGTGCGTCTCGGTCTATAAATTTTAAAAAGGGGACATTTAAAAAGGGGACAGGCTACTTTTTAGTTCTCGCTTCTTTTCCCCTTGTTATAAAAAGTAGCCTGTCCCCTTTTACTTCAATAAAATGGTGAAGAAAGAATACAGGTCTGCTGCTGTTTTAATCATTCTTCTGGTGGTGGCACTTCTGGCGGCAAGACACTTCTCCGCCAGAAGGGTAAAGGTTCCAGCAATAGTCTCTCCTGTTTCTGATATTTCCCTCTCTGAAGAGCCTACCGTTGAAGATGCAATAACACCTGCTGAAGAAGAGCAGGAGACCGAAAAGATTGTACAACCCATCCCTGTAGTTCCCCCGGAAAAGACCAAAGAAAAAACACCACACCCCGGCTGGTTCAAAAAAATGTATGCCCTGTATGAGGGTTACTATCCCTCTTGGGAGAGTGGTAAAACGGTTGCATCTGTTACTTCTGTTCCACATACAGGTTCTCCTGTTTCAAACCAGAGACCTGCCACCCCATCGCCTGTAGCGTCTTCAGGCACGATGGCAGCGGCGGTATCTTCTAACAGCCCTGCAGGAAGCACCTCATCTCATCTGGCATCCGTAAAGCCAACAACACCCTCTTCTTCTGGTTCATCAGTCGGAGTCTCGTCTGGTTCTTACACCCCTCCTGATGGAAGCGGGCAGGAGAGTAATGAGAGTGGTGGTGAAGGCGATAGTCAGGAGGAGGAAAACGAGGAAGATGAAGAGCCGGATTCGCAGGCTGTAAAGGTAGAAAGAACAATAAGTTCTTCAGGCGGGACAGCATACATAACCCTGAATGTGACGGTTAATACTGATATCAGCGGTCTGATAATAATAGAAAATATTCCCCAGTCATACACAATAACCTCTGCCTCACCGAACTATTCTAAAAAACGCAATGGCAGTTATACCTGGTTGATGTATGGACAGTCAGTACAGTCGCAGACAGTTACATATCAGGTAAGCGGTACAGGTGGAGGCACCATAACCGGCAGTTACCGTTCAACAAAGGGGAGCGGTTCAATAAGAGGTAGTGGCACTATTTAGTGGGAGATAAATGAAAAAAACAATCTTCTTGCTTGTCTTTACCTTGATTTTTCTTATCACAGGGTGCACCACAACAAAGGAGAAAGAGGTAATAATACAGCCCCAAAAAACTGAAGAAAAGGGCGTAACTGTTGAGGATAATATACGTACCAGAGCGGAAAGGGACCTGCCGGAAAACTACAAACCGGGCAAATTCATCAATGTGGTGGTTAAGGTATATCCGTTGGAGGGTACAACAGGGGTAATAGTTGAGGAGACACTACCCAATGACTGGGGTATTATCAAGAGCACCCCTGCCTTTCTTAAGAGACAAGGCAGTACCTACAAGTGGCTTATATTCAGCAAAAGTGTAGAGCCATTTGAGATAAGATACGAGGCGTATGCACCCACAGGCGAGGCAGGGCAAAAAGAGTTCAAAGGGGTGGTTGTAACCCACAAGGAGAAGACACTACCCATTGAGGGTGACATATACATAAGTCATCAGGAACCTAAATAGAAAAGTAGATTGTCCCCTTTTTATTATGGTATACCACGTTTATAGCAAGAGTATTTCCAACTACGTGATATTCAGGGAAGAGAAGGACTATGAGAGGATGCGAGATGCACTGGCATTCTTTCTGCAAAAACGCCCTCTGTCCTTTTCAAAGTATAACCTTTATAAAGAGTCAAAATACAACCTGACCTATGTGAATAAGGTTCTTAAAAAGGATATCCCTGATAACCATCCAGGTGGAGATAATGAAAATCTTGTTGATATTGTAGCCTACTGTATAATGCCCACCCATGTACACCTCCTTTTGCACCTGCAAAAGGACAATGGTATCTCCTTATATATGAACAAACTTCTCAACAGTTATACAAAGTACTTTAATACAAGACACAGAAGGAAGGGACCTCTGTGGGAGAGCAGGTTTAAAAAGGTCGCCATACAGGATGATGGACTGGTTCTGGATATGACACGCTACTTACATCTTGAACCTGTGCGTAAACTTCTCGTAGACAGCCCTGAAAAGTGGCGGTATTCTTCTTGT
>CAYORP010000241.1:0-5445 GCA_964406415.1 uncultured bacterium | reverse complement strand
TACAGTATATCCAATTTTTCAGTGGAGGAACTTTTCATTTGGTGTAACAAAAACAAGGTTGGTTATGTTGAACTGCAGAGGAAGGATGTATGGCAGGATATTGAGAAGAAAGAGAACAAACTAAAGGAAGTAGGGAGTCTTCTGGAGAAGTACAGCATAAAAATATCACAGATATCCTCCGGCAGCGATTTTTTGCAGAAGACAAAAGAAGATGCAGACAAGCAGGTATGGATGGTAGGAGAGATGTGCAAAATCGTAAAGGACCTCGGGTTTAACCAGTTGAGGATTGATGGCGGATGGCCCAAGGAAGGGGTTGAGGAGAAAAACTACAGGGACCTTGTGTTGAAAGGCGTGTCAAAGGTTACGGAAATTGCAGAGAGAGAAGGTGTTTATCTTGCCCTTGACAATCACGGAAGCGTAACAAACAACCATATCCTGCTGCTTGACATTCTGAAAACAATTAACTCAAAGCATCTGGGCACAAACCTTGATACGATGAACTACAGGTGGTACGGATATAGGGTTGATGAGTTGAAAGACATCTACAGGCAGGTCGCACCTTACACCCTGCACACCCATCTTAAAGATGGAACAGGAACAAAGAAAAACTACAAAGGGACAGTACTGGGAGAAGGGGAGATACCGATAAAGGATGCCATAAGTATACTGAAGGATGCCGGTTATAAAGGCGTGTGGTGCGTTGAATACGAGGGGAAAGAAGGAGCCGAAGGGTACAGAAAGTCCGTTGAATATCTCCGCAAACTGGTATAGTATAATGGCAAACCGAGAAAACTGGGGCAGTAAACTGGGGATAATCTTGGCAGTTGCCGGAAGCGCCATAGGACTTGGTAACTTTCTACGTTTTCCGGTACAGGCGGCAAAAAACGGCGGTGGTGCATTTATGATACCGTACTTCATCGCCTTTTTGCTTCTCGGCATCCCTCTGATGTGGATTGAGTGGACGATAGGAAGGTTCGGAGGCGGATTCGGGCATGGGACAGCACCGGGTATCTTCCATTCATTATGGCAGAAAAACAGATTTATCAAGTACTTCGGAGTAATTGGTATCTTCGGCCCCATAGTCATTTTCATATACTATACCTACATTGAGTCCTGGCTTCTTGGTTACAGTCTCTTCTCTCTGACAGGAAGATATACTGGCATAACTGATGAGGCAGGTATGATTTCCTTCCTGCAGGGATACCAGGGGATTGTCCGGAATGAATACTTTTCAGGTATTAAAACTGCATATACTTTTTTCTTTATCACCTTCTGGCTGAACATACTGGTGGTTCTGTTCGGCATAAGAAAAGGGATTGAAAGGATGTGCAGGATTGCCCTGCCCATTCTTCTTGTTCTTGCCCTGGTTATAATGGTAAGGGTGCTGACGCTGAAACCGGTAATAAATTCATTGTGGACTCCGTCGGGTGGACTTGGATTCCTGTGGAATCCGGATTTTTCTGCGTTGAAAGATGCGAGGGTATGGCTTGCGGCGGCAGGACAGATATTCTTTACCCTGAGCGTGGGCATAGGCGTAATACTGACATATGCCAGTTATCTCAGAAAAAATGACGACGTCCTTCTCTCCGGACTTACGGCAGCGAGCGCAAACGAGTTTGCAGAAGTCATCATCGGCGGAAGTATTATCATCCCCGCAGCATTTGTATTCTTCGGACCTGTGGGCATTGGCAGGGTCGCAGAACAGGGCTCGTTTGACCTCGGTTTCGTAACAATGCCGCTCATATTGAAAACATTCCCTGCCGGAGCAATGTTCGGATTCTTCTGGTTCATTCTCCTCTTTCTCGCTGGCGTAACCTCTTCCATTTCACTGGCACAGCCTGCAATAGCCTTTCTTGAGGACGAGTTCGGAATATCAAGAAAAAAGGCGGTCTCGGTATTTGCAGTTACCTGTTTTATACTTGCCCATCTTGCAGTCTTTTTTCTGGCAAGAGGTGTTGTTGATGAACTTGACTTCTGGGGAGGTACGTTTGCACTGGTGGTTTTCGCTACGGTAGAGACTGTCCTTTTCGGCTGGGTATTTGGAATTGACAGGGCATGGGAAGAGATGCATTCCGGTTCAGACATAAAAATACCGAAAATATTTAAATTCATAATTAAGTACATAACCCCCCTATTCCTCTTTTCAATACTCGGATTCTGGACCTGTCAACAGGCAGTTCCGACACTAATGCTTAAAGGAATAGCAAAGGGAAATATCCCATACGTAATTGTAACAAGACTTGTAATGCTGTCTCTGTTCCTGACGATATGTTTCCTGGTTAAAAAGGCATGGGAAAAAAAGGTATTACCACCTCACCCTGACCCTCTCCCCTTGAAGGCGAGGGAAAGAGAAAATGGTTAAAAAGGCATGGGAAAATAAAAAATGCGGGTAAGCGGACTGATATTCATGCTGATTTCCTGGGGATTCATTATTTACCTGATAGCGTTTTGCATATACAAAACGCTGAAAAATCGCTGAACTCTGCACTGATTGTCATTGCGAGCCGCAACATGGCGAAGCAATCTGTTGATATGGCCCCGTCGCTACGCTCCTCGCAATGACGGCTGATGACTGGAGGCACATATGTGGATACCGGTAGTAATACTGGGAGGGTTGGGCGTTATTTTTGGGACATTCCTGACCTTCTTCAGCATTAAATTCAAGACTGAAGAAAACCCTGTCGTTGCACAGATTAATGAGTTGTTACCAAACGCCAACTGTGGCGCATGTGGTTTCCCTGGATGCAGTGTGTTTGCAGAACTTCTCGCTGAAGGCAAAACAACTCCAGAAAAATGTGCCATGCTGTCAGAGGAAAATTATAAAAAGATATGCTCCATCCTCGGGCTCGAAAATAAAGAAAGGGTGAGGATGGTAGCGAGAGTGATGTGTTATGGCGGTGAAAATGTTAAAAAGAAGTTTGAATATAAGACCCTGAAGAGTTGTAATGCGGTAAATGCCCTGTTTAACTCAAACCTTGAGTGCAGTTATGGATGTCTGGGACTTGGAGACTGCGTCAGGGTATGCCCGGTGGATGCCATTACAATGGGGGAAAATGGTCTGCCGGTAATAAATGAAGAAACCTGTACCGGCTGTAACCTGTGTGTTTTAGAGTGCCCTAAAAACATCATAAAACTTGTGCCTGCAGACAAAAAGGTTTACATAGCATGCTCATCCTATGATAAGGGCTCTGTGGTTATAAAGGCATGCAAGACAGGATGCATCGGCTGCTACAAGTGCGTTAAGGCCTGCCCGCAAAATGCAATAACCATGGAGAACAATCTCGCCGTCATTGACTATTCAAAGTGTGACAACTGCGGTGAGTGCATTCCCGTATGCCCGACAAAAACCATCAGGATGGCAGGAGTTGAAACCCCACAGCCGGTATCATAACCATTTCTATCACTATGGAGAGAAATATAAGACTGGTTCTTTCATACAACGGCAGCAGGTATTCCGGATGGCAGAACCAGAAGACAGGACTGACCATCCAGGGAATGGTTGAAAAAAGCATCAAAAAAATTACAGGGGAGGATGTAAAACTTATCGGATGCGGAAGAACCGATGCCGGGGTACACGCACTCTCATACACCGCCAACTTCAAGACTCATTCAACCCTGCGGCCCCTGCAGATTAAAAATGCTCTCAATGCCACCCTGCCTGATGATATCCGCATAAAAGGTGCGGTGACCGCAGGGATTGACTTCCACAGCAGATATTCCGCAAAAAAAAAGACATACAGGTACCTTATCGTCTGCGGAGAAAGAAGTCCGTTCTTGAAAGGGATGGTATGCTATATAAAAGGTGGCATTGATACAGCAAAGATAAAAAAGGCAGCAGTCTACTTCGCAGGTAGACATAACTTTTCAGCCTTTCAGGCAGCAGGAAGTGAGATAAAAAATCCGGTAAGGACCATCTATAGAATTACAGTAAGCAATAAAAGATTTACACCTGACCCATCCGTAAAAATCCTGTCAGTTGAGATTACAGCAGACGGGTTCCTCTACAAAATGGCGAGAAACATCCTCGGAACCCTGCTCTATGTGGGCAAAGGGAAACTTGAACCGGAAGATGTACCCTCCATTATAAAATCAAAAGACAGGAAAAAAGCACCCCCCACCGCACCCGCCTCAGGTCTCTACCTCAAACAGGTTAATTACTGAGACCGGTATTATTGTGGGAAAGGTCTCCTTACTTTGACATTATCGGCATCAGGAGATGCCTCCCACAAATTCAGTATATACGGTAAATCCGAAACAACAATTGACGGGCAGGGATATAAGGTAGTATATTATGGGGATTATATGGAAGATATAAGAAAGAGACTGGATAAAATATGCAGTATGGTTGAGGAAAATGTACCGATGTCTTCCCTGACAAGTTTCAGGACAGGCGGTCCCGCAGGATATCTGGTGACTCCCGGCAATATGAGCGAAGTGGAAGCAGTCCTCTCCTTTGCAACAGAAAATAACATCCCGCTGCTGACAATCGGCAGGGCAACCAATATACTTGTGAGTGACAGAGGTTTTGACGGAATCGTTCTGGCAACACAAAGACTCAACCGTATATCGGTTGAAAACGAAAGTATCAGATGTGAATCAGGGGTGCGGCTTTCAACCCTGATAAAAACATCCCTTGCACATTCCCTAACAGGAGCGGAATTTCTCGCCGGAATACCGGGAACGCTCGGAGGTGCCGTCATCTCAAACGCAGGACTAAAAACCGTATGGCTGTCTGAAATTTTAAAGGAGATTGAGGTTCTTCCCATCGGAGGCGGCAAGCCATACACCCTTCCCTGCAATGAGATAGATTTCGGTTACAGGTCAAGCGGGATTGAGGACCTCTTCATCTGTAAAGTAGAGGTAACACTGAAGGAGGGGACGAAGGAGCGTATTCAAGAAGAGATTAACGGGTATATGGAAAAAAGGATGCTGAGCCAGCCACTTGAATATGCCTCGGCAGGGAGCGTTTTCAAGAATCCACCGGGACATTTTGCAGGCGAACTGATAGAGAAATGCGGACTTAAGGGTTACTGCAAAGGGGACGCCTGCACATCAGAGAAACACGCCAATTTCATAATAAACAAAGGGAATGCTACCTCCGAAGATATATACAGGGTTATAAAATCTGTTAAGGAAAAGATTAAAAGGGTGTATAATATAAATCTGGAAACTGAAATCAGGATAGTTGGGAAATTCTGAAAATACAAATCCCCCTTAATCCCCCTTTTCCAAAGGAGGAGAAGAAGAGAGGCGCCCTTTTACAAAGGGGGAAGTAACTTATTCCCCTCCTTTCAAAAAGGAGGGGTGCTGGCGCGAAGAATAATGAGTACCGTTTAGCACTGAGGGCGAGCAGGTGAGCCCGTTGCCCGAAGCACGAAGTGCAAGAAAGGGAGGATTTGGGGAGGATAGATGAAAATAGTGGTGCTGTACGGAGGTGAAAGCCCT
>CAYORP010000240.1:0-9496 GCA_964406415.1 uncultured bacterium | reverse complement strand
ATACAGAAAAGCAGGCATTGCTTGAAGCCAGCAGGTGTCTGCTGTGCAAAAATCCTCCGTGTGTTAAAGGATGTCCGGTAGAAATTAACATACCCGAGTTCATTGAGAAAATCACTGAAAGAAAATTTGACGAATCTCTAAACGTTATCTATAACACGAATTTACTGCCGGCAATATGCGGCAGGGTCTGTCCTCAGGAAACCCAGTGTGAAAAATTTTGCATCTTTGCAAGGAAAGGGAATCCTGTGGCAATAGGTAAACTTGAAAGGTATGTTGCAGACAGAGGAGCAGAGCATCCATCTTCTCCTGTATCTGTTGACGATTCCATTGCAGGACAGAAAGTTGCAGTGGTAGGTTCAGGTCCTGCGGGGCTGACCTGTGCTGCAGAACTTGCAAAGCACGGGGTTAAGGTTACAATATTTGAATCTTTACACAGACCCGGGGGTGTTTTGACCTATGGTATACCTGAGTTCCGTCTGCCCAAAAGCATTGTTAAAAGAGAGATACAGGGTCTTGAAAGACTCGGAGTGGAAATAAAGACGGATGTGGTAATAGGGAGAACGCTTACCATTGAAGACCTTTTTGATATGGGATATAGAGCAATTTTTATCGGTTCCGGTGCGGGTCTGCCTTCTTTCCTAAATATACCGGGGGAAAACCTTCTGAGGGTTTATTCCGCCAATGAATTTCTGACAAGGGTTAACCTTATGAAAGGCTATCTTTTTCCTGAGTATGATACTCCGGTTACAATCGGTGAAAAGGTTGGGGTGATAGGCGGAGGAGATGTTACCATGGATTCCGCAAGGTGCGCTTTGAGATTGGGAGCCAGAGAGGTTAACATACTTTACAGAAGGACGGAGAATGAAATGCCTGCCAGGAAAGAAGAATACGAACATGCCAGAGAAGAAGGTGTAAAATTCACCTTTCTTGTTCAGCCGCTGGAGATATTAGGGGATGAGAATGGATACGTTAATGGGATAAAAGTAATACATAACAAACTGGGGGACCCTGATGAGACAGGGAGACGAAGACCTGTCCCCATTCCGGGGACAGAAGAGATTATTCCTTTTGATTCAGTGATTATAGCAATTGGACAGAGTCCAAGTCCGTTAATTCCATCTACATACAAAAAACTGAAGGTTGGCAAATATGGGAATATTATAGTTGACCCGGAAACCTGTGAAACCAGCATACCCGGAATTTTCGCCGGGGGTGATATAGCAACGGGTGCAGCAACTGTTATAAGTGCAATGGGAATGGGACGGAAAGCCGCCAAAAGTATTTTGAAACGTCTGCATAGTTCAGAGTCTGAAAAAAAGCAGGTTAAATAAACCCTCCCCGGAATAAGGTTGAGATTGCCACGCATAATGCGCTCGCAACGATGAAGGATATCGAATTATCACGTACAAAATACTCGCAATGACAGCATTAGTTTACGCCTGCCTTTTCAAAAATATCGCACTGAGCCGACATAAGAATCCTCTCTGTATTTTTATGTCGGAATTTGAGATTAATCAAGTAGATTGACATATATGAGAGAATGTGTTAATTTTTAAGGATAGAAAAACGAAAACAAAACCCCTCACTAATTGTCATTGCGAACGAAGTAAAGCAATCTCACGAGATTGCTTCGTCAAACAAAACATTTCTCGCAATGACAGGCGAAGAACGCTCGCAACGACAAAAAGCGTCAGTTCGGGGTAAAGGAGGATGAAAAATGAGCGGGACAGGAATTATAATAGGTGTTATAGTGTTTATCTTTCTGGCGAATGCTATCAAGATAGTTAACGAGTATGAGAGAGGTGTTATCTTCAGATTGGGACGTCTTGTTGGAGCAAGGGGGCCGGGCCTTTTTTTCGTCTTTCCGATGGTTGAAAGAATGGTCAAGATAAGTTTGAGAACGGTTACCTTTGATGTTACGCCCCAGGAGGTAATGACCCGTGACAACGTGCCTGCTAAGATAAACGCCGTTGTCTGGTTCAGGGTTATGGATCCAGCAAAAGCCATCGTTGCAGTTGAAAACTATCAGTTGGCAACTATGCAGTTGGCGCAGACCACGCTCAGGGGAATTGCCGGGCAGTTTGAACTTGACCAGATTCTTTCGGAAAGGGATACGGTCAACCAACAACTTCAGAAGATAATAGACGAACAGACCGACCCATGGGGCATAAAAATCAGTCTCGTAGAAATCAAGGAAGTGGAACTGCCTGAGACGATGAAACGTTCCATGGCAAGGCAGGCAGAGGTTGAAAGAGATAGACGGGCAAGGGTTATCAACGCAGAAGGTGAATACCAGGCATCTCAGAAGTTGATGGAGGCGGCAAAGGTTCTTGCTACCGAACCGATTGCTGTACAGTTGAGATTTCTGCAAACTGCTTCAGAGATTTCTGCAGAGAAGAATTCAACGATACTTTTCCCTCTGCCTATAGAGATACTGAAGTTTTTTGAAAACAGCAGTAAAAAATCCTGAGAACTTTGATGAAGTTCCCCCTCGCCCTCTCCCCATTGGGGAGGGCGAGGGGGCTTAATGTATCTATGGGTAAATTTAAAAATGTCGGAATTGTCGGACTCGGGCTGATAGGTGCTTCTCTTGCACTGGAGATTAAGAAACGGAATATAGCAGTTAGTGTCACGGGATTCAGCAGAAGACTGTCCACACTGAAAAAATCTAAAGAACAGGGTCTTATAGATAAATATTTTGTTGATTTTGAAGATGGACTGAAGGACTTGAATCTTTTGATGATAGCAACACCCATAAGTGTAATGAAGAATTATTTTGTTAAAATTAAAAAGTATAATCCCGCTCTTTTTGTTATGGACGTTGCCAGTGTAAAAGAAGGTGTGATAAAAGATGCATATGCGGTTCTGGGTAAGGATTCAAATTTCGTGGGTTGTCATCCCATTGCAGGTTCGGAAAAAAGCGGGATAGAAGCGGTAAAAGAAAATCTCTTTGACGGCAGGGTTGTGATAATAACGCCGTCTGAGCATACAAAGAAAGAAAACATATTAAAAGTAAAGAGATTCTGGAAATTGCTCGGTTCCATACCTGTTGTTATGTCTCCTTCAGAACACGACAGATTCCTCGCTCTCACGAGTCATCTACCCCATCTTCTTGTTTATGCGTTGATTTCACTTATCACAGGGTTTGAAGGAAAGAGGAAAGTACTGTCCAGTTGTATAGGAACCGGTTTTCTTGATACCACGAGGATAGGGAAGAGTAGCCCTGAGTTATGGGCTGAGATACTTATTGCAAACAGAGACAATCTGCTCCCATGGATTCTGGAGTTTGAACAAATTCTGTCAGGAATGAAAGGAATGCTTGAAAGAGGTTCCTGTGAAGAGTTGACCAAAAAACTTATATCATTGAAAAAGGCAAGGGAAGGATTGGATGAAAAGAGAAGAGATATTCAAAAAATTTAAAAGGGTGGTTGTTAAGATAGGAACACAGGTTCTAACTTCGGAAAACAACCGGCTGGATATGTCTGTAATTGAACATATTGTTGAACAGGTCTGTTTTCTGGTAAGAGAAAGAAAATCCGAAGTAGTGATGGTAACATCCGGGGCGATTGCCGCGGGGATGCAGGTTCTCGGCTGGAAAAAAAGGCCGGACCAGATTAGCAAACTTCAAGGCGCTGCGAGTATAGGACAGAGCAGGCTGATGAGAGTCTATGAGAGACTGTTTAAAGAGGAAGGCATAAACGTTGGACAGATTTTGTTAACGAGGGATATTTTCACCATACCTGGGCGGAGGAACAACGCAAAAGAGACAATCACAACCCTGCTCCGGCTCAATGTTATTCCTGTGATTAATGAAAATGACAGTGTTGCCGTAGATGAGATAAGGTTCGGGGACAACGATACACTTTCCGCTCTTGTTACCGAATTACTGGATATGGACATACTTGTTATGGTGACCGATGTGGATGGACTGAGTTTAAATGACCCCAAAAAACAGAGAGACAGCAGAGTTATAAGTACTGTGAAAAGTTTTGACAGGTTAAATAGAACTGTTTCTTCAGGAACCTCTTCCAGGCAGGGAATTGGAGGTATGAAAAGCAAGATTTCAGCAGCCCAGTACGTAACGAAAAAAGGGAAGTTCTGCATTATCCTGAATGGGAAAAAATTATGGAGTATAGAAAGGGCTTTTAAAGGGGAAAAAATAGGCACTCTTTTTTACCCGAGCAGATAAAATGGACTGGAAAGAAAAAATTCTGGAGTCGGTAAAAAATACAAAAGGAGCATCTTTTACCGCTTTGAAACTCACGACTGCGCAAAAAAACAGATTTCTTGGAATATTGTCCGGGAACCTGCATAAGGACAGGAAGAGAATTGTCTTTGCTAATAAAAAAGACGTGGACAGCGCAGTCAAAAATAGATATTCATCTGCTTTTGTTGATAGACTTACCTTAAACGATGAAAGAATAGATAAAATGGTTAAAGGGGTGGATGTTGTCAGGAGTCTTCCTGACCCTGTAGGTGAGAAAATATGGGAGACAACCAGGCCTAACGGTTTACATATAGAGAGGGTGAGGGCTCCTATAGGAGTGATAGGTATTATTTACGAGTCAAGGCCTGATGTTACCGTGGAAGCGGGTATTTTGTGTTTGAAATCAGGCAACTGTGTAATTCTGAGAGGAGGAAAAGAAGCAAAACATTCCAACCGGGTACTTGTTGAGATAATGAGAGAAAGTTTGAGGTCGGCAGAATTACCTGAAGACCTTGTAGTTCTGATTTCTTCAGGTGGAAGAAAAGCCGTAAGATATCTCCTTTCGCTTTATCAATATATAGATTTGATAATCCCAAGGGGTGGCGAGACTCTTATACAGACTGTTGTGAAATACAGCCAGATACCGGTAATCAAACATTACAAAGGTGTCTGTCATACATACATTGATAAAGATGCTGATTTAGATATGGCTCTTAAGGTCTCTTTAAATGCCAAGGTTCAGAGACCGGGGACCTGTAATGCCATGGAAACTTTACTGGTTCACAAGGACATAGCACAAAAGTTCCTTCCCGAAATGGCGGTGTTGTTTCAACAGGAAAATGTTGAAATACGAGGTTGCGAGAGAACGGTAAGAATTTTAAAAGGGGTGAAAAAAGCTTCTGAAGAAGACTGGAAGACAGAGTATCTTGACCGTATAATATCCGTTAAGATTGTGGATTCTCTGGAATCTGCTATAACCCACATAAATCGTTACGGCACATTGCATTCAGAGGCGATTATTACCAATAATAAGGCAGTAGCAGAGAGATTTTTTAAGGAGGTAGATGCTGCTGCTATTTTCCATAATGCTTCAACAAGGTTCACCGATGGAGGTGAATTTGGTCTTGGTGCCGAGATAGGGATAAGTACAGACAAGATTCATGCACGCGGGCCCATGGGTCTTGAGGAACTTACAACATATAAGTATTTTATTTATGGAAGCGGACAGATACGTCAATAAAAAAATCGGTATTATCGGTGGTACGTTTGACCCTGTGCATACTGGGCATCTTATAGTTGCTGAAGAAGCAAGGGCGGAATTCGGGTTAGATAAGGTTTTATTCATTCCGTGCGGGAGACCTCCGCATAAAAAAGAGGTTTATGTTTCGGCTGAACACCGCCTGGCGATGGTAAAAATTGCCATTAAGGGGAACAGTTTTTTTGGGTCTTCAGACATGGAAATAAAAAGGGATAAACCTTCCTATACATATGATACGATTACTCTGGCAAGGAAACAGAATTTAGGAGAAGAGGTATTTTTCATAACGGGGGAAGATGAGTTTTATAATCTGGAGTCCTGGCACAGATACAGGGAACTTGTTAAAAGGACGGTTTTCCTTGTGGCTCCAAGAATAAAAAAGGCATCCCGTGAAATTCCAGACATACCTTTTTTAACCTACAGGTTTATAGATATGCCTTTTATAGATATATCATCAACCTACATAAGAGATTGTTTTTTGACCGGAAAAACTGTAAAATATCTGGTTCCGGAGAAGGTAATTGCTTATATCAGGAGGAATGGTCTTTATGGAACGTAAGGTAACGATTATTGACGAAATAGAGGATGTTTATAGAAGGGCGATTGAAGATGTAAGCCTTATGAAAGATATTAGCGGTCTGGAAAACTGGAGGGTTAAGTATCTCGGGAGAAAGGGTGAGATGAATAGTTTGTTTTCTGCCTTTGCAAAACTTACTCTTGCTGAAAAACGTCTGGCTGGAAGCCGACTCAATGAAATAAAAACCGAACTTAACAATCTATACGAAAACAGGAAAAAAGAGGGTAAGAAAAGCGAAGGTTTGAAAATAGGTCTTTCTTTTCCAGGAAGGCCTGAAGAAATAGGAGGTTTGCACCCGATAACCATAGTTACCAGGGAAATGACCGATATTTTTGCAAGAATGGGGTTCGGGATTATTACAGGCCCGGAGATTGAAACTGACTATTATAATTTTACTGCGTTAAATATTCCCGATGAACATCCATCTAAGGACGTATGGGATACTTTTTACATAAGTGAAAAGGAAAAAGTTTTGCTCAGGACCCATACCAGTCCGGTACAGATAAGAATAATGGAAAAGACAGAACCTCCTCTGAGAGTGGTATCTGTGGGTAAGTGTTTCAGAAGAGATGATGTTGATGCAACCCACAGCCCTGTATTCCATCAGATGGAGGGTTTGATGGTTGATAAAGATATAAATTTTTCACACCTGAAGGGAATACTCACTCATTTTTTAAAGCAGATGTTTGGTGATAGTGTGAAAATAAAATTCACCCCTTCTTTCTTTCCTTTTACCGAACCGAGTGCAGAGGTCAGCATGACATGTAATATATGCAAGGGTAAAGGTTGTTCCACCTGTCACAACACAGGATATATTGAAGTACTCGGATGCGGGATGGTTCATCCGCAGGTATTCAGAAATGTTGGATATGATGCCAGTAAATTTACCGGTTTTGCTTTCGGTATGGGTATTGAGAGACTTGCAATTATAAAGTTTGGAATAACGGACATAAGATATTTTTATCAAAACGACCTGAGGTTTATCAGGCAATTCTCATAACAGGATGAAATATTCATATAATCTTATATCAGAGTATATTAATGGTAGTATCAGGAAACAAGAATTTATAGATTATCTGGAACTTCTCGGTTTGAATCCTGTAATAACAGCGGATGTGAACGGTGATGTTATATTAGAACTTGAAACGCCGGCGAATCGGGGAGACCTGTTGAGTTTAATCGGAGTTGCGAGGGATATTTTACCTTTTACCCCATATCGTATTCAACTACCTGATATAAAGTTCAAAGAAGTCATATCCGACAGGATTCCCGTAAAAATTGAGAACAGGAGTGATTGTTTTTACTATTCCTGCCGCATAATGAAATCTCTTGATAATATGCTTGAACACCCTGTATGGCTGAAGGAGTCTGTGTTAAAACTCGGGTACAGGAGCAGTTTCAACGTGGTTGACATATCAAATTACGTAATGGCTGAAACAGGACAGCCTTTACATATATTTGACCTTGATAAAATTGAAGGTGGAATAGAGATAAGGCGTGCAAGAGAAGGGGAGGAGATTGTAACCATAGATGGCAAAAAAAGAGAACTTGACGAAACAATTATGGTTATATCTGATTCAAAAAAGGTTGTTGCAATAGCCGGCATTATGGGGGGGGAAAATTCGGAGGTAAAAAGTAGTACAGAGAATATTTTGATAGAAAGCGCTGTTTTCAACCCTGTAATTGTCCGCAGGGGGAGTAGAAAGTTGGGGCTTGCTACAGAAGCATCCGCAAGGTTTGAAAGAGGGATTGACGTAGGTACTTCCAGGACGGGTATGTCAAGAGTTACTAACATTATAAGCGAGGTTTGTAAAGGAAAAATCGGACCTATCACGGAGGAAGGAGGTATAGACGAAAGAAGCGAGAGTATTGCAGTTAATAAAGATAGCATCAGTAAACTTGCAGGTATAAATGTAGAAGAAGATTTCATAAAAGAAATCCTAAACAAACTGAATTTTGAAGTGAAAAAAATTGGTTCTGTCTACATTGTTAAACCTCCTGTTTACAGGGAAGATATAAAGGAAGATGTTGATATTATTGAAGAAATCGTGAAGTATACAAAATATTCCTCTGTACCTTCTGAAATTCCATCCACATCCATAAAACCTGCTTCATCTTCAAAGGAGATTGAAGTTCTGGAAAGGGTAAAGGACATTGCAGTAAAACTCGGATTTATAGAGGTTATAAATATGGGGCTTACCTCCAGAGAAAACGCGGATATGCAGGAACAGATAACCACTGCTTCAATAGAAAACCCATTATCTGCTAATCTGGGATTTTTACGAACGAGTTTAATCCCGGAAATGTTGGAAAACGTTAAGTTTAATATAAACCATGAAGTAAAACAATTTGACATTTTTGAAATAGGTAAGGTTTATTTTAAAAAGGGAAAATCTTTTGGGGAAGAATATAGAATGGGTTTTATTGAGGTTAATTCAGGTGATTTTTTAACCATAAAAGGCAAGGTTGAAAAATTATTTGAAAAAGTTGGATTAAAAAGTATAAGGTATGAAAACCAGCCAAATGTCTTTTCCGAAGATGAGAACCTTGATATTTTTCTTGCGGAAGTAAGGATAGGAAACATATTTATAGTTTCCAGCGAGATTAAAACGACATACGATTTGAAAAAGGAGAATATATATGCGTGCGAGATATCTCTGGAGAAATTAATAAGCATATTATTCCCACCTGATACCGGTTTTAAAGAACTACCAAAATACCCATCCTCAAAGCGCGATTTTTCTTTTATTCTGCCTGAAAAAGTGAGATGGGAGGATATTGAAAAAGTTGTTTCATCACTTGGATTACCGGTTGAAAAAATAGATTTTTTTGATTTATACACAGGTGGTAATATCCCCAAGGGGAGTATAAGCGTGAGTTTTTCAGTAGTATTCAGGTTACCATCAAGGACACTGCAAAATGAGGAAGTCTCCGAATTTTCGGAAAAAATAATACGCGCTGTACATTCTGAATTGGAAGGGAGATTACGGGGGGAAAATGCAGACATTTGATATCCTGGGGAAAAAATATCAGATACAGTCCCCTCTCAGTTCCGAAGAGATAGAGAAAATAAACGGGGAGATTGTTAAACAACTTAAAATGATTACAATGGATTATCCGTCTCTTGACAGGATGGATATCCTCGTTCTTTATATCATAGAACTTAAAGAGAAGATTAACGATATGGAAAAGAGAATTAAAAAGGAGATGGAAAGAAAGGAAAGGGTTAAAGATAAAATTTTATCGCTTGAAAAAGAAGTATCTGAGGAACTCAATAATTTCTATTCAGGGGCAGAAAACAAAGGGGAACGGATTGGATAACCGATTATCTGAAATCAAAATTATTGGGAAAGTCTGTTAGTTAAAATTTAAAACTGGACTTTTTAAAGTTTAAAAGCGGACTAAATTCAAGTCCTCGTTTTTCACCTTTTGAATATCGACCAGTTTATCTTTA
>CAYORP010000239.1:0-17419 GCA_964406415.1 uncultured bacterium | reverse complement strand
GTTCTATCCCCGAATAGACCACCGCCACCTCAAATTCCACCTGGTCACCCCTCACCCGCCCCTCTCCCCGCCGGGGAGAGGAACCAGAAAAGCGATATTTATCCTCCTCGGTGGGGAGAAAAACATCTGATATATTTCCTTCTCCCCTGTGGGGAGAAGGTGCAGGTTGAGGGGGGGTAATTATTTTATGCTCAAGGGTTTTACAGTCAAGGTATACCATTGAATTAGGAATGGATTCTGTCAGAAGGATGATTGACTGGTCAAGGATGCCGTTGTTCAGGCCGATATAATTATTTTCCAGGTTCTGTACCAGTTTTATATTCTCTTCGGCGGAGATATGCAGGTTATTGACCTTTTCAAGTGCAAGAAGATAGGCAACAGCAATTGCTGCAGAAGAACTCAGTCCGCCTCCGGGGAAGTCTGCCTGTATTTCTGCGTCTATGCCGTATTTAAGACCCCTCACCCTGACCCTCTCCCCCGAGGGGCGAGGGGAATCGTACTGCCCCCTCACCCGCCCCTCTCCCCGGGTAGAGGGAACATTCTCATGGTGGCAAAATTCGTTGAGGGCCCAGACTGCACCCCGTGCATAGTCTGACCAGTGTCCTGTTTTTGAAGAAGCGTCAGAGAGTAAAAATTCCACATCCTCATTGTAGTCCAGGCTGTGCAGGCGGACCATCCCTGCGTTGTTTGGGCTAAACCTGAAATAGATTCCTTTATTTATAGTAGTCCCGAGCACTATACCCAACTGGTGGTCTATGTGGGCTCCGATAGGACATATCCTGTAAGGTGAGTATATCTCCATCGTATATTCATCATTGTGCGATAAATCGCACTTGCTGTAGGTACTAAAGTTTGTCTATATCAGGGACCTCGCCGCTTTTAAGACGGTACAATACCTCACCTGCTCTTTCAACCACAAGCGTACCAGGTCTGTTTTTATATTTTTCAATGTCTATTGTCCGGTAGTCCATATACCCGAGGTTTATCTTTTTGCATTCCTCTTCGGAGATACCTGTGGCAAGTATAACCTCTATCCTCGGAGTTTCTATCCCGTTGTTATATTTCCCGATGCCCTTTACGTGGGTTGAGTGTGCAAGTATGCAGCCTTCCTCATCTTTGAATCTGTCAAACTGCTTGAGGAAATAATCTCTCGTGTGGTACCCTACCCTTTTAATCTTCTTACCGTGGGTATAAGAGACCTCCTTGATATGCGGTGCGTATATTATCAGTTTCCCTCCGTTTGCAACAACAGGTTCCAGTTTGTACATACACTTTCCGCCTGTCCATATGTCCTCGTACATCTCAGGGGCGATGGACAGAACTGTATCAAAATAATTTTCAACGTATCTGATGTTCATCCGCGAAGAAAGGTCAGCCGCTTTTGACCATGCATCCTCTCCTCCTATGTAAAAACCATAGACGTCATCCTTTTGAAGAACATAGGATATAATTGTTGCCGGAACCTTTACAAGTTCAGCAGCCACGTTAAGAGACCTGCGTACAGGGGTATCTTTGGTCCCGTTGATTTTTGGATTTGTTATAAGTGCTCCCAGCCAGTGGAACTTGTGCAGGTATTCGGGGCCTGAAATACCCGGAAAGAGATACTTGTAACCGCCTGAAAAACCTACCACCTCGTGCGGGAAGACAGGACCTGCAAGGATAAGTTCATCATACTCAAAAATCCTTTTGTTTATTGTTACGGGGATATCCTCCGACATCAGCCCGTTTGAGATATCCCCCATCTGTTTCGCCGTAATTGTCCCTATATATGCAAGTTCTTCAGGTCTATCCCAGTAGTGCTGGAATATACAGGTACCTTTGTATTTGGTCTCTCTGTCTTCGTCCGTAATCTTCAGGAACCGGTTCACTCTCTTATCTGACATAATGGGGTGTGTGCCGAGGGCAATAAGGAAGTCCATCTTTTTGACGGAAGGTGAAAGTATCTCATAGAGGTATTTAAAAAGGAGATCGGTGGGGCCTGACCGCGTTGTATCCGGGATGACTGCCAGAACCTTTTTCCCCTTAAAATTTTTTACCTCAGACAGCCCTTCTTTAAACATTTTCAATAATTCTTCTTTCGTAAACGGTCTTTCTCTATTCTCTGCTGTGTACATTTTTTTCTCCTCTTCCATTCCATGCCGGGGATGGAACGGGGTATGGAATGTATTTTAAAGGATAAGGAGGGGAACGTCAGGTGTCAGTTTATCGTGCAGTTTCTTCCGTGTCTCCTGTTTTTCCCTGTAGGCGGTTACGTGGTCATACCCTTCCTGTTCCCATGGCGGCGTCTTTAGCAGAACCTTTGAAAAGAAATCAAGCAGTTTCTTTTCAACCTCACCTGCATAGTTCCCGATGATGAAGTTCTCAAAAACTCCGGGGAAGTTCTGCCATGCCTGGTTTTCATATCCTGCAGGTACCGGATAGAAAAGTCCTTTGTTCTGTTTCACTGCTTTCAGGTCTCCGTCCGCATCTCCCAGCATCAGGGTATGTGTATCTGAATAACCACCTGCCTTTTTTACCACCTCTATGTGGTGTCCCTTTTTCCCCATTTCCTGCCCTGCTATTGTCTGAATGTATGGCAGTAGTTCATTGGTTTCCCAGAAATTTACAAGGTCTTCATAGGGAGTCTGCGATACCACTATAACGTCCGCCTTCCTTGCCATTATTTCAAGAGATTCTTTTACGTTGTCAAAAGGTGGAATCTTCACAAAAGGGAAGGTTCTGTTCACCGCCTCGCTCCAGCCCAGTAATTTATGCAGATAAAGGTTTGTCGGTTGTGTGCCAAGATACTTTTCCAGACTTGGATTTCCAAGACCAAGTTTGTTCTTCTCACAATAGTCAATGTACTGGTTAAGAGGCTCTATTGCAGGCATCTCAATACTTTTTTCCTTGACGACCTCCTGAACGTCTTTTCGCCGGGCAAGTGCCTTAAGGGTGTACTGTATTGCAAGAAACCTGTTGCATCCTCTGTCTACAGAGAAAAGGTTGTAATACTCTGAAACTTCCCTGAAGTAGGATTCTATACCCCATAACTGGTAGAATTCCATATACTGAGGCTGGAATATGAGCATGTGTTTACCATTCATATTGTTAGTAACGCAGCCGTCAGTATCAATCGCTACCAGAAAATCTTTTGTCCTTTTGAATCCTTTTAACTGTTGTTCCGGGTCATCCTTTATCTGTTCTTCAGTCAGTTTTACAAAATCCATTGGTTCCCCCCTTTGCTTTGGGGGGTCAGGTCTTGATTCTTGCAATTTTGCAAGAATCAAGACCTGACCCCAACAGGTACGTAATCCACACACTTCTTTTCAGCAAATGTCTCTTCAAATCTGGCAAATTCCGGCAGAGGACCGCCGATGAGCGGCATTGCCCATTTAATAAATTCATCCGTTACGTCTATCTTATTCACGGCAATCCAGTTTTCGGGGAATTTTCTCTCTGCGTTTGCAACCGTTTCAAGTTCTATTTTATCATAGTCCACCTTATAACTGCTTCCCGGTTGTCTGATAATGGTGGACATATAACCTCCCTCCCCTGCAATGGCTATCTTTGCCGCATACTTTCCTACCTCATATGCTTCTTCAAGGTCTGTTGGAGATGTTGTAGATAGTTCTCTCCTCTGTTTTGTTCCTGGTTTTTCACACCTTGCAATTCCTTTGCATCTCAGACGGCTTGATGAGCGTCCCTTACTGTCTTTTCTGTCCAGACCGTTCAGATGGTTTATAAGTGCCTGCTCCACGGACTTGCCTGATGCACCAAACTGGGCATGTCCGAAGTTGTCATAAAGAATATCAAGGTCACCGATTTCCAGACCCTCGCTTATCGCAATAATGCACCTTCCGAACTCTTCAATTTTTTCATTTACCTTTTCAGTAATGAATTCAAGGTTATCCTCAGGCTTGTTTTTGTTGAGTGCCTCAGGGAGCAAAATTAGAAGAGGCATTTTTCTTTCAGGGTCAGATAGTCTTGCGGATGCTGTGATAAACCCGATTTTTCTTCCCATTGAAGATATGACAAGAACAGGGTCGCTTGTATAACTTGCCCTGTTTTCCTCATTTGCCTCCAGTATATTCATTGCAGTGTATCTTGCAACGCTTCCATATCCCGGATTGTGGTCACAGACGGCAAAGGTTCCGTTGGCCTGAAGACCTCCACCAACATCGTTGTCTATCGTCTTTGCTATTCCCGTAGATATGACATCCAGTCCCTTCTCTTTAGCAATGATACTTACCTTATTTGCTGTATCCATTGAGTCATTTCCACCGCAGTAAAAGAAGTATCCGACATCGTGTTTCTTAAAAACCTCAACTATTCTTTCCATATCTTCATTATCTTTTATCTTATATCTGCAACTTCCCATAACCCCCGCTGACGGCGTTCTGGAGAGAAGATTTATCTGTTCCTGCCTCTGTGCCGTAATATCATACAGTTCTTCTCTTAACACCCCCAGAATTCCCATTCTGGCACCATAGATTTTTCCGACCCTACCTGATTTTTGAAGTTCTTCTATTACCCCTCTTACACTGTTATTTATCACCGCAGTCGGTCCCCCGCTCTGTGCAATCACCACATTCCTTTCCATAGTCCATCTCTCCTTTTCCCTGTTTTTAATGAAGAAAAAGGGAATAATTTACTGCGAGTGCGGAGGCACAGCCATAAGACAAGGTGAAAAGTGAAAGCGTTCGGACGATTACCTTACTCGGAGCTGTCTGAACCCTCCGGAGATTTGGCGTAGGAGGGTGAGTTCTCCGAGAGTCCGATTTCACCGTAGTTCTTATCTGTGCTGAAGCCTAAGGCACAGCCTGTTTCCGAGCAGTAAAATTACTTTCCTTTTTCTTCCCTTATTTGGTTATTTCCTTCTCCGGTCTTCCGTCAACCATCCATTCAGTATGGAATTCGCGTGTTTTCCCTTCACTGTTCTTAATTATCTCCGGCTTTTCTTCCCCTCCTATTTTAAAATATCCATGTGCCCCGAAATAGTCTCTCTGGAATGCGGCTACCTGTGCGGAAAACATCACAGAGGAAGCAATCTGGAGTATGTAGTCGTAAGAAGATGCCATCCCGAGAGCAGGAACACCTGCCTTATGTGCAATCTCAATAAACTTAGCCAGTTTCCAGAGGTTTTCGTTCACAAATCCTGAAAACTTTGGAGAAGCAAGCAGGTTAGGAAGTTCAGGATTTTCTTCATATGCTTTTGTTATCTCGTCAAGGAACTGTGCCCGTATAATGCATCCTCCACGCCATATCTTTGCGATTTCCCCGAGTTTGAGGTTAAACTTGTATTCTTTTGATGCTGCCTGCAGCAATGCAAGCCCCTGGGCATAGGAGGATATCTTCGCTATGTAAAGGGCATCGTGGGCGATATCTATCATCTCCTGTCTGTTTTCTTTAAGTTGCTCTACTTCAGGGGTTTTTAATATTTTTGCCATCTGAAGACGCAGGTCTTTATCCTGTGACATCTCTCTTGAAAAAACTGCAGATGCTATGGTGGGAATGGGAACGAGAAGTTCCAGAGCACTCTGGACCGTCCATGTTCCGGTGCCCTTCATTCTTGTTATATCTGCTACAACATCCACAAGATATCCTTCCGCATCCTTGTTTTTTTCCTTCATGCTGTCGGCGGTTATCTCAATCAGATATGACCGTAGTATGTCGTTACTGCCGTTCCATTTCTCCATTATTCCTGCTATCTCTTCTGCGTTCATCCCCATTGCGTTCTTTAATACCCATGCACATTCTCCTATCAACTGCATATCTCCGTACTCAATTCCGTTGTGCGTGGTTTTCACAAAATGGCCTGCTCCATTTGGTCCTATGTAGGTAACGCAGGGTTCCCCATCCGCTGCCTTTGCCGAGATATCCACAAAAATCTTTTCAACAAGTTTGTATGCCTCCGGCTGTCCCCCGGGCATAATAGCCGGTCCTTTCAGTGCTCCTTCCTCGCCTCCTGAAACCCCGGTTCCTATAAAGAGAATGCCTTTTTCGGTAAGTTCGGAGTTTCTTCTCATGGTGTCCTTGAAGAAAGAATTTCCTCCGTCTATTATGAGGTCTCCTTTTTGAAGGAAGGGAGTTAGTTTTTCTATAAAACCATCCACCGGTGCCCCTTCTTTTACCATAAGCATTATTTTTCTTGGTGATTTCAGGGATATTACGAAGTTCTGAAGTTCATAACAAGGAATAATTTTTTTGCCTTTTGCCGGACCCTCAGCAAAGTCCCTTGTCTTTGATTCGGTTCTGTTAAAGACCGCTACGGTATAACCCCTGCTTTCCATGTTCAGTGCAAGACTTCTTCCCATAACCTCCATACCAATTACGCCAATTTCCGCCTTATCCATTTCCGTTCCTCCTTTACCCCTTTTTTTGTCATTGAGATTGCGGAGCCTGCCCCGAGACTGTCATTGAGATTGCTTCGTCATATAAAACATTCCTCGCAATGACAACCGTGAAGGGCGATGAATTTTGTTTACACTCCTGAAAATGCGCTGAATCCCCCGTCTATAGGTATTACAGTTCCCGTTACAAACAGTGATGCATCCGATGCAAGATAGATACATATTCCTGATAGGTCCGCCTGCTCTCCAAATCTTCCCATTGGAGTGTGGTTTATTATGGTTATTCCGCGAGGTGTCAGGTTTTCTTTTTCGTCAAGCAGGAGATATTTATTCTGGGTCGTGAGAAAAAATCCCGGGGCTATGGCATTAACCCTTATTTTTTTATTGTATTCCTGTGCAAGATGTACCGCCAGCCACTGTGTGAAATTACTCACAGCGGCTTTTGCCGCAGAATATCCCGGTATCTTTGTCAAAGGTCTGAAGGCATTCATTGACGAAATGTTGATAATTGAGCCGCCCTTCGGGTTTTTTACCATTGCTTTCCCCATAACCTGCGCAGGTAGTATTGCTCCACCAAAAAGATTGAGGGCAATCACCTTTTCAATCGCGGCAAGAGGCAGGTCAAAGAAAGAGAGGTCTTCGGAGGTGGTGGCGTCCTTCATGTTACCACCTGCCGCATTTACAAGTATATCAATTTTTTTATGTTCCTTTATTATCTTTCTGGTAGTTTCCTCAATGGAGTCTTTTTTGAGAACATCTATATATAACCCATGGGCGTTTATACCTTCTTTTGAAATCTCTACGGCTTTCTCCTCAGCGTTTTTAATATCGCAGATGACTATGCTTTCGGCACCTGCAAGCCCCATTGCCTTTGCTATTTCAGAACCCAGTACTCCTCCACCTCCTGTAACAACTGCCGTTTTTCCTTTTAAAGAGAATAATCTGTTTACATATTCCATTTTTTCTCCTTTTCTCCCATTCCGTACCGAGTTTGGAAAGTTGGAATGAGGCAAGAGTTCGTTTTTACGTTTTGCCGTTGCATCTATAATCAGGGTGGACAAAGGGAATTACCCTTCGTGTTTTTCCCGCAAGAGCCCACAGGTAATAAATGCGATGTTTGGGTGCAGCGGATATAGGATGATATCCTTTTGGTATCGTTAGCACCTCATCATTTTTTATAAGAAACATATTGTCCTCAAGTTCATTGAAGACTCTGACTGTTCCAAAACCTGTTCGCGGAGTTATTTTGAAAAAATCCAGTTCCTCAAAGGTAGTTTCTTCAGGAGGATAACCTGCCCAGTTCCCCGGGTCAGTTATGGTTTCACCCAGTATTAATTTTTCGGCGGGGAAGTCTCCGGGAAGTATTTCATGCACATTACTCATATATGTATCCTTCCCCACTCTTTTAAAGCGAATATCCTTTGGTTCTATGAATTTAGGTTTTCCCGTACCTTTTGCCTTGCAACTGACAATACTTAACTCACTTGCTTTGACAAATTCAATTGAATAGTTTGAATAAGGCGGCAGGTAAACAGCACAGGGAGGTTCATCAAATACGTTTTTTCTTTGCATCTCTCCCATCAGTTTAGATTCAAGGAAAAATTTTATACTGCCTTCGGTTATTACAAAAACAGATTCTTCCCCGTTGGTATTTCCCGTAAATTTCTGGTCCGCATTATTTTTTATAAATGCAAGGTTAATTTCTTCAAGGTCAGAGTTTTCAGGCGTTACTATTTTTTGATATCCCTGAAAACCGTTCACTTTGTATCTCATAGCCATGGTGTTTCCTCTAAGAATTAATTCCCAATAATATACAACTTAATGCCCGTTCCGTCAATATCTTTTCTCACTACTGCGGCTGTATTAGATGATTCTGAAGACTTCAGGTTCCAGAGTTGAATTTGGATGCAGGGATATCCGTCTCTTTTTCATAAGGGCATACAATACCGGTTCATTAATAATAAAATTGTAAAGGACGGATGACATCTCTACACCCGCTTTTTTCCCGGGATTATTGGAAAGATATGTTAACAGCTCGTTTCTCATCTTCAATGCTGTAAAATATGTATTTTTAACGTATCCGGTTCCTTTGCATTTTCCACACCTGTCTAAAAGAATGTCGGAAAGTTTAAAATCAGTTTTTTCTCTGCTCATCTCCACAATCCCGAGTTTGGATATGGAGAGAATCTTGGTCTGTGCCTTGTCTATTTCAAGGTTTTCATTCAGGGTCTTAAACACCGTTCTTCTTTCTTTCTGGTGTTTCATGTCTATAAAATCCACTACAATGAGGCCTGAAAGATTTCTGATACGTATCTGCCTCGGGATTTCTTCTGCTGCCTCAACGTTGGTGTTTAAAACAGTTGCCTTCAGGTTGTTTTTTTCACTGCTTCCGCTATTTACGTCAATTGCATTCAGGGTCTCCCCTTCTTCAATTATAAGGTATCCACCGGAAGGGAGAAAAACCCTGTCTGAAAGGGATTTTTCTATTTCCCTCTCTATACCGTGCTTCATAAAAAGTGAACGTCCTTTTTCAATATGCAAAAAAACTTTCCCGTGCATTTCCGGCAGAAACATATTTACGTATCTTTTAACCTCTTTGAAGGTTTTTTCATCATCCACTATAATTTCTTTGAAATCCGAAGTTACATAGTCCCTTATAACACTTGTAAAAATTGACAATTCATTCCACAGGATAGAGGGTGCTTTCTTTACTTTGTTGTATCGTCTTATCCTGCTCCATGTGTTAAGAAGTATTTTCAATTCTCTTATTATGTACCTCTCACTTTTACCTTCCGCTGCTGTACGTATTATAAAACCTGTGTTGTCAAAAATCCTTTTTTTGACAATATCCATCAATCGTTCTCTTTCAGTTCTGTCTGTTATTTTTTTAGATAGTGTTCTCAGAGATGAATTGGGAATAAGGATGATAAACCTCCCGGGGATTGAAATCTTTGTTGTCAGTTTCATACCTTTTTCACCTGTCCCCGGTTTTGATATCTGAACAATGATTTCCTCGCCAGCTTTATATGGTTTTGTAACCTGTTCCTGCGGGCCATCGGAAGTTTCGGCAAGGTTATATAGCGGTTCTTCTTTCTCAAAAGGTAGAAAACCATTCCTTGATTCGCCTATGTTTACGAATGCTGCGTTGAGTCCTGAGATGACCCTTTCAACGCGTCCCTTGTAAATGTTTCCTACACCCGTCTGGAGGTCCGTGCGGTTTATGAATAGATATTCCATCCGGTTATTACCTGTGATTGCAAGGCGTTTCAAAAATTGTTCGTTGCTTATTAACAGTCTGTACTGTGCTTTCATTTTATTTCTCTCCTACAAAATTTCCCTCACAATGCTTTTTACAGTACCGTCGAGCAACAATCCTGTAAGTTCTTTGTGACTGAAATTGTTTATTTTTATCAACAATGAGACCTTATCTTTGTTGTTTTTAAGTATTTTACCAACCTTTTTTAACAACTGTTCAATGTTTATCTCTTTTTCTACTTCAAGTGTGTATTTTGCAAAGGTTTCACGGCTGTTTATGGAAGGAGTACTTTTGTCTATCCATTGTGCAGAGCGAAAAATTATTCCTTCGGGTAGAATTTTTTCTGTTTTTTTAACAATTGTCTCAGGGGCAATTTTTTCGCAGAGGGAAACATCAAAGGACTCGTTTAACCCTGATATGTTAAGTGGCAGAGAATGCCCGAAACTTATTTTTGGATGTGGACTGAACCCTTCGGTAAATTTTAACGGTGCATCTATTCGTCTCAGTATACGCTCAATAATCTTCAGAAGGTTCCTGCTGGATATAAATACAGCACATCCCTTTTTTTCGTAGAAAACTCTAAGTCTGTACGTTCCCATATTTTTGATAAACAGGCTCCCCGGAAATGCTCTAAATAAAAGAGACCTGCGGCTGCCGTTACATCTCTTCACTCTCTTTGATATAGATTTCCTCTATGTTGTGTAATGTCCCTCCGTAAGCCGTTGGTTTCAAATTACCGAATTTATTCCTTACCGCTGTCATTACTGTTGAACTTGTTGTGTATATAAGAGGCAGTTTTTCGGAAACGATTGTCTGCCACTCGTCATATAACCGTTTTCTCTTAAGAGAATTCAGTTGTTTTGCTCCTTCTTCAAACAATACATCAATTCTTCTTTCCCACTCTGTAACATCTGCATCCCCCGCGTCCATATTCCACAGATGTAGTTGCCCATCCGTATGCCATACGTTTTTCCCGCTGTGGGGTTCTATTCCCCCGGTTAACCCTATTATAACAGATTCCCAGTCTTTTGTAACACTCAATCTTGTTACAAGAGTATTAAATTCTACGGGGAGCAGGTTTACTACCATCCCGAGTTTTCTGAGGTCATCCTGTATGATGTTTGCTGTCTGTATCCGCTCAAAATTGTTGCTGTTGGTGAGAATGGTAAATTCAACGGGATTGTTTTTTTTGTCAAAGAGTTTCCCGTCCTTTTTATAAAAGTTTTCTTTTTTAAGCAAAGATTCTGCTTTTTTAATGTCGTACGGATATTTTTTGACATCCGGGTTATGGAATAATCCGGAAGAAATATTCATGGGACCATCCTGGGATATGGCAAATCCGCCATATACATTTTTGGCGATGCTGTCTTTATCAATCGTATGCGCCACTGCTTTTCGGAAAGCAAGATTTTGGAACCATTCTTTTTTATATGGCATGATGGATGACTGTTGATTCTGATTGAAGGTTATGAACTCAGAGCCCAGTGAGGGCCCCAGATTATATATCGTAAAATTCTGTTTCTCCTGTAATGGTGCAAGTAGCGGATAATCCTGACCTCTCACGGAAATTATGTCTATCTCCCCTGTTTTGAATTTAAGGACTGCCATATTTGTATCAGCGATTATAAGGAATACAATTCTCTTTATATACGGGAGGGAGTTGCCCTTTCCGTCTTTTCCCCAGTATCTGTCATTTTTTTCAAGTATTACCCATTCAGCAGGTCTGTATTCTTTGAGTCTGTAGGGTCCCGTCCCCACGATATTTTCCGGTTTTTCATTTACTCCCCAGCAACTGTTAAAAATTCCTTTTTCCACTGCCTCCTGAAGTTTATGTTTCGGCAGTATTTCCTGTCCCATAAGCCGCAGGAAAGGAGCGAATTTTTCAGGTAGGGAGAATTCCACAGTATGGGCATCTAACTTTTTTACTTTTATGGGTTTTCCGTTGATACTTAATACATCCCTGCTGCTGGTGGGTATTTCAGGGTTATATATAAGACTGTTAAAGGTAAAAACCACATCGTCTGCCGTGAAGTCAACTCCGTCGTTCCATTTCAAACCCTCCCTGAGAAAAAATTTCCATACCTTCCCGCTTTCGTCATGTTCCCATCCTTTTGCCAGACAGGGTTTTACCTCAAGTGTTACTCCGTCGGTTTCCGTCAATCCTTCAAAAATAAACCCGGTGATGGCTGTTGTGCTGGTCTCCTTTGCTATCACAGGATTGAAGGATTTTGGGTCGGTAGAGGAGGACAGAACAATAGTGTCATCCACTGTTTTTTTTGCAGTGTGTCTGTTACATCCTGTAAGAAACAAAATTAACGTTGCAACAAGTAGAATTTTCCTGTTCATCATAATAGATTCTTCAGTTCCGAGAGCAGAAGATTCATAGATGTATATCTCAGTAAAGAATCTTTCTGAGTGGCTTTCTTTATAATATCCTTAAGAACTACCGGAATATTAAAATCCTCGCACAGAATAGCCTGTTTTCCTGTATTCTTTCTATAACTTCTGATGTCTATCCTTTTAAAATAGTCTTCTTCATTTTTTTCGGGGTTATCCGGCACCTGCATTTTTGCAGTTATAACCTCATCCATGGTGACACCAAAACTGTATATATCCGAGAAAAAATTAGCTTTACCTTCAGCCTGTTCAGGTGCAACGTATGAAATAGTCCCGTATTTCGTTACAGTCCCGCCTTTCGGGAAGATATCTTTATGCAGGAATTTGCCCGGAATTTTTGCTATCCCGAAATCAGTCATCTTGACAATCTTAAAATCCATGGAGACCAGGATATTATCCGGTTTTACATCCTTGTGGACTATATTATGCTCATTTATATACTCCAGACCCAGCCCTGCATCGTAAAGTATTTTCAGGATGGTATCAAGTGGCATCTTTTCTCTCTGGTAAAGAATTTCTTTCAGGTTATTGCCGTCTATATATTCCATAATTATTGCATACTGGTTGTTGTATTTCCCAAAATTGTGCACCTTGACTATATTCGGGTGATTGAAACCTATGGCTATGTTGGCTTCTCTTTCAAACTGGCTGATGAGTTTTGCTCTTTCTCTTCGGTTCCCTTTAAGATATAAGAGTTTTATAGCCACTGTATTGCCATATATCGGTCTGGCAAGGGATGAGGTTGCTTTATAAATTTTTGTATACATCCCGCCGCCTATAACCGTGTCAAGTTTATACCCTCCGAAGTTATGTGGTCTCATATTGTAATCTCCTGCATATCCAGTGATATTATGTCTATATCATCTATACTGTGTATTGTTTTTTCCATGTTGCAGATACCAATCTTCTTTTTATTCGGGCCGTAAGAGGAAGAGGTAAAAATAGTAAGGCATCTGTTTTCAAACATTTTTTCCGGTGCAGTGGGGTCATGCCCCCTTATCAGGACGTTCTTTCCGATACGCTGCATTATTTTATTAAAATAGGCTTTCCCGAATTTTGGTCTGCCGAGAAAGTTACCACAGTATTCATCTTCTTTATCCCTTAAATCTCCCCATATTATCTTTAACCAGTTTTCGTCAAGAGGTTTTATGTTATTTATATCCTGAAGTATATTTATATCTGGAAGGGCTCCGTGTAGAGATAGGAACCCATTACCGGAAACCACAAGAGGCAGTTCCAAAAAAAAATTCTTGTAATGGTCAAATTCTTCTTTGGAAAGGGAATCCCAGAAGTCAGATGGGCTGCACTCCATAACAGGGTGCATTTCATGGTTACCTGCCAGAAGTATAAGATTTTTATGTGTTTTTTGTGTTTTAATCAGGAACTCAATATTCTCTCTTGACTGTGAACCCCTGTCAATATAATCCCCGAGGAAAACAACGTAGTGGTCCTTCTTGTTGATAAAATTTTTTACGACTATTCTGCTGCTGTCATAGTCTCCATGCGTATCGCCTGCAAAAACCACCGTGCCTCTGGATGGGAGTTCTATCAGTTTATCCATCATTGCGTTGTATATTTTTATTCTTCAGGGGGTACTGGTGAAATTGGTGGTATGACAGGTTGTTCTTTCTGGACCTCTTCTTTCAGAATGCTTCTTGTTGTCAGTTTACCCGGCAGAGTGGCGAGCAGGATTGAATTTGCTATAAAAAGGATTGCCAGTATGGAGGTTATCCTGTTTAAGATTGCCGATGTTTCTGCACCGAAAACCGTTTCCATTCCCCCACCTCCAAATATATTTGAAAGAGAGGAACCTTTTCCAGACTGTAAAAGTACCACAAATATGAGAAGCACTGAAACGACCGTATGAAAAATAAGTAAGAATAGATACATTTTTCCCCCTGTAACTTTTTATTTATAGTCTATTATCCTGCAGAATGAGTCAACCTTTAAACTGGCGCCCCCCACCAGTACCCCATCTATGTTTTTCTGTCTCATAATTGAGTCTATATTGTCAGGTTTTACGCTGCCTCCGTAAAGAATCTTAGTCTCATCCGCCCTGTTTTTATCAAATATCTCTTCCAGCAGTGTTCTTATGAAATGATGGACCTCTTCTGCCTGTTCCGGAGTTGCTGTTTTTCCTGTCCCTATTGCCCATACGGGTTCGTATGCGATTACCAAAAGTTCACTTTTTTCAAAACCGTCAAGGGATTCCTTCAACTGTGTACTGATAACATCAAAGGTTTTTCCGCTCTCCCGCTCCTCAATTTTTTCACCTATGCACAGTATCGGTTTCATTCCGGCATCTGCTGTTTTTTTAACCTTTTTATTCACTGTTGCATTACTTTCTCCGAATATATTGCGTCTTTCAGAATGTCCGCAGATGACAAATTCTACACCGCTATCCACAAGCATCCTGGTGGAAATCTCCCCGGTAAAAGCTCCCTCGTCTTCAAAATACACATTCTGTGCTCCCAGTTTTATTGACGGGTTTTTCGCAAGGATTTCGGATACAGCGTACAGGGATGTAAATGGCGGGCATATCAAAACATCTCTGTCCTCATACCCCTTTATATTATCAGCGAGAGACTTCACGAATTCTCCCGATTCCCCCGGGGTTTTATACATCTTCCAGTTTCCAGCAATCAGACTCTTTTTCATTTATCCCGAACCCTCCTTTGATACGCTTTAATGGTGGGGAGTTTTGTTTCGCAACCTTATTTTTTCAAAACTTCCAGTCCGGGCAGCGTCCCTTTTTCAAGAAATTCAAGCGATGCCCCGCCTCCGGTGCAAATGTGTGATATCCTGTCGGCAACTCCTGCACTGTTAACCGCAGCAATGGAATCTCCACCTCCAATGACTGAGAATGCTTTAGTTTCTCCAATTGCCATGGCAAGTTCTTTGGTCCCTTTTGCAAATGCTTCTATTTCATATATCCCCATAGGCCCGTTCCAGAAGATGGTCTTTGCCCTTTTGATGCAGTCAGTATATTCCTCAATTGCCTGAGGGCCTATGTCCACACCTATCCAGTTATGAGGGACTGCTCCTCTTTCTGTGGCAAAGTAGTGGGAGTCTGCAGAAATCTTATCGGCGATAATGTGGTCAAGTGGAGTATGAAACTCCGTGTGACGTTTGTTCATTTCTTTTATCACCTCTTTTGCGAGCGGAATGGCTTCCTGTTCAACCTTTGACTCCCCGATTTCCCAGTTTTTTGCCTTGATAAAGGTATATGCCATTACACCGCCAGTTATGAAGGTGTCAACCTTGTCAAGCAGGTTTTTAACCATTCCTATCTTGTCTGCCACCTTTGCCCCGCCCAGAATCAGAAGAAACGGTTTTTCTGGATTCGCGAGAAGTCTTGACAGTGCTTTGACCTCCCTTTCTATCAGATAGCCGGCAGCAATACTGTCAAAAAACTTTGTTATACCATATATTGAGGCATGTTTCCTGTGACATGTGCCAAAAGCATCATTAACATAACAGTCTGCAAGTGCTGCGAGTTTTTTTGAAAACTCTTCATCACCCTCCTCTTCTTCTCCGTGAAACCTGAGATTTTCAAGAAGCAATACATCTCCTGATTGCAGACTTTCTGCGGCTTTTTTTACCTCATCTCCTGTACAATCAGGGATAAACCCTACTTCTTTTCCGAGTAAACTTCCCAGATGTTCGGAAACAACCTTCAGACTCATATCAGGATTCAGTTTGCCTTTGGGTCTGCCGAGATGGGATGCAAGTATAATAGATGCACCTTTTTTTAACAGGTAGTTCAGAGTTGGCAGGACGGCTTTTATTCTTGTATCGTCGATAATTTTCCCGTGGCCTACGGGAACGTTAAAATCAACCCTCATAAATACACGTTTGCCCGTATAATCCTGAGACTCTATCGTACGAAGTTCCATTTTCTCATCCCCCGTTTTTACTATTTCTCTGCCATATACTTAAGCAAATCAACCACCCTGCAGCTGTATCCCCATTCATTGTCATACCATCCAAGAACCTTTACCATATTCCCTTCAATGATGTAGGTTGATGGTGCATCATATATGCTGGAGTTTGGATTTTGAAGGAGGTCTTTAGATACGAGAGGCTCGTCACAGTACTGCAGGATTCCTTTCAGGTTGCCTTCACTGGCCTCTTTGAACGCAGCATTTATAGATTCCACATCAGCCGTTTTTTTCAGGTTGACCACAAGGTCAACGAGCGAAACGGTCGGAGTGGGAACCCTGATGGCAAGACCGTTCATTTTACCGTTAAGTGATGGGATAACCTTGCCTATTGCCTTTGCGGCTCCCGTGGTTGTAGGTATCATAGATACGGCGGCTGCTCTTGCTCTCCTCAGGTCTTTGTGGGGGGCATCCATAATTTTCTGGTCACTCGTATAAGAGTGTATCGTGGTCATCAGCCCCATTGTTATTCCATAGTTATCGTCAAGTACCTTTGCCAGAGGAGCGAGACAGTTTGTTGTACAGGAAGCGTTTGATATGATGTTATGCTTTGCAGGGTCATAGATTTCTTCATTTACGCCGAGTACTACTGTTACATCTTCACCCTTTGCCGGAGCAGAGATAAGAACCTTTTTTGCTCCTGCTTCTATATGTGCACCTGCCTTTGATGCTTCGGTGAAAAGTCCTGTTGACTCAACTACAAAGTCTACGCCTAATTCTTTCCACGGCAGGTTTTTTGGGTCCCTTTCCGCAAAAACCTTATACTCTTTTCCATCCACAACTACGGCGCTGTCCGTTGCTTTAACTTCTCCCGGAAATATGCCGTAATTGGAGTCATATTTAAAAAGATGCGCAAGTGTTTTTGCATCTGCAATGTCATTAAATGCCACAAACTCCAGTTCCGGAAATTTCTTTTCCAGAGCAGACCTTAATACCAGCCTTCCTATTCTTCCAAATCCATTAACTCCGACCTTCACTGCCATTTTGTCCTCCTTTATTCTGAGTTTTCCCCTGCATCTCTTCCAAAATGAGGGACTTCCGATTTTGTTTATTCCTGTTGTTTTGTTATCTTCAGACTATAATTTTGTTATTATACACGATTATAAAAAAACAATCAAATTTTCTGAAAGTTCTTATCATTTCTGATTAAGAAGGCCATGGAAACCCAAAAAGAGAAGCACTGAACATTTTCATACCAAAGAAATGTTTTCCCATGACGTTTTCAAAGGGGCAAATTTTGTTTTTGTCCCTCGCCCCAGCGGGGAGAGGGTCCGGGTGAGGGGGCTTGCCCCCTACCTAAAAGTGTCGTGTAAAGAAAACTCAGCAAAAGTAAAGAGATTTATGAAACACGACACTAGTGTGCTGTTTCTAACAGTTCTTTACATTTGAAAACGAAGCACAGCACACTGAGGGAGAGTGAGGGAGGTACTACCTCACGTCTGGGGGAGCACAGTCCCGAAGCGGTTTTCGGGACGATCAGGAGGGGGCTTGCCCCC
>CAYORP010000238.1:0-7758 GCA_964406415.1 uncultured bacterium | reverse complement strand
AATATAAAGAATGGATAGAATTTCCATTGTATGACAATTCTATAAAGACAGGGCACTGGTCTGATTACGTGAAAGGAGCAGTATGGGTTTTGCAGGGGAGGGAAAAACTGAAATATGGAATCAATGGAGAGATAGAGGCTGACTTTCCAGGCGGAGGATTAAGTTCATCTGCCGCAATATCAGTTGCCTATCTTCTCGCACTTGAAAAGGTAAATGACCTTCACTATACACCCAAAGAAAATATAAAACTGGTGCAGAAACTGGAAAATGAATATATCGGTCTGAACAACGGTATCCTTGACCAGTCTATGATTCTACTTACCGAGTCTGTTCCAGACTCAATGGTCTATCTTGACTGTAAAACCCTCAAGCATAAAATAATTACCCCCGAAAAACACATATCTGCCCCTCGCCCCTTGGGGGAGGATATCCCCTCTTATTCCCCTCGCCCCTTGGGGGAGAATATCCCCTCTCCTTTCCCTCGCCCCTTGGGGGATAATATTCCCTTTTCTTCCCCTCGCCCCTTGGGGGAGAGGGTCAGGGTGAGGGGTAACAAGGTGGAATTTGAGGTAGCGGTGGTCTATTCAGGCATTGAGGAGCCGCTTACAAACACAGGTTATAACACACGTGTGGCGGAGTGTGAAGAAGCCGCCAGAATACTGCTTAAAAATGTGCCGCGTTATTCATCATTGCAGGAAACAAAGTTCCCTTCGTTTGTCATTGCGAACGAAGTGAAGCAATCTCATAGATTGCCGCGCCGGGAAAAGGCTCGCAATGACAAGAACATAAAACTGAGAGACGTGCCGGAAGAGGTCTTCCATAAGTATAAAAACAAACTTTCACCAAACCTCAGAAAACGCGCAACACACTTTTTCACAGAGATGGAAAGGGTGAAAAAAGGGGCAGTCCTCTGGCAGAAGGGTGACCTTTCAGGTTTTGGAAGACTTATGACAGAATCCGGTAGAAGTTCTATAGAAAACTACGAGTGCGGAACGCCTGCACTGATAAAGATATATGAAATCCTTAATTCTATTTCTGGCGTATACGGGGCAAGGTTCAGCGGAGCAGGCTTCAGAGGCAGTTGCATCGGATTAATAAAACCTTCGGAAGATGTAAGAGATAAGATAAGAGGAGATATAGAGAGATATTACAAAAAAGAGTTTTCACAGTATGCGGACAAAACAAAGATAGCCTTCTGCAAAACCAATGTTCCGGTCGGCTACTCTGACAAAACAGAAAAGTAGCCTGTCCCCTTTTTCTACTGAAATCTTGTCCAGTTAGGCTTGGTCCACCTGATAATCGTTAAGTACTTAGGACCGACATCCGCATCTTTCAAAGCAACGTCATAATATATATCCACAGTTCCGATTGTGGTTATCTTATCCGAAACTATACATCCCCTAAATTCGGGAGTTCCCTTTGAAGCAATAACCTCCACTGCCGGTGCATAAAGCACTGCATAAATATCCACATTTCCACCAAAAGAAATACCTTTTTCCGATGCGGAATATATATATACGTCGGCGGGGCTGCCGCCCTCGTTGATACTGCCTCCGGTAACAGACATTGTGCCGTCCGGAGAACTCAGGTATATCTCCAGTTTGGAATTCTCAGATAAAATAACGGCAGCATTATTGGCGTTTATAGAAAACGTGCCATCTATGAGTAAACGCACGGTCCCCGTAATGGTTAGTTTTGAATTGGAGGAAGACATGGCAAAATCATTGAACCTGTAGTCCCCCGTCGTTATCCCCGCCTTCCCGTTTACGGAAAAATCATGGGTCTCGTCATCAATCTGATAACTGCCGGAAAGCCCCGGGGCACCCTGTGTGGTGGGGGATATATTAAATGGGATTTTATCTTCGGGAAAAACGCGGGACTGATTCTCTTTTATTTCTCCTGATATGCTTGAACTGACACCAACATCAACACTCCCATTGCTTCCTACGATATAATCACTTGAAGGACTTCCATCTCTTGAGTCGTATCCATCTATTGCAACATTACCTTGCAGACTTACGCTGTCTTTGCCAAAAATCCCATCGGCAAATATCCCGACATACCCAAGAATCAATTTAACCCGTTCTCTCGCCTCATTTTTCTTATCTTTATTAACCGTCCCTTCGTATATAATCTCTATTGTTTCGGCATCAGTCCTGTCAGGTTCAGGTAATATCTCAATACACTCGTATTCGCCACCCCCGAAAGCAACTGGATTATCTTCGGGAATCCAGTTAACATCATATTGTGTAAGATATGCATGCGCCCTGTAAGCACCGGCTTCAGCAATGTAGAATGCCTTTTCACGGTTAAGACGTTTTTTTGCACCTATCTGTTCCATCCCACCTAAATACAGGATACCCATACCGAGTATCAGTGTAATAACAATAAATATAAGCACCATCGGCAGAAGGTATCCTTTGTTATTCAGGTGTTTTTTCATGTTCAAATCCCCCTTTCTCTCCCTTTTCCAAAGGGGGAGAAGAAAGATACAAATGAAATAATTCAATCAGTTGCGGAGATAGACGAGGAATTGATTTTCAATTGTCCTATTCGTATTTGCAACCTTAATAAAAACTTCCACGGTATTTGAAGAAGTTTCAGAGAAAGAAATATCACTCAGTGTATTGATTACATCCTCCTCCTCTTCAGTGAGCATATCTGTTAAGACAAGACTGTTATCACTTTTGTAAAACTTCTTTTTCCATAAGATGTTTCCGTCATCTTCTGTATAACTAACCTCAATATCTTCATTATTATCAGATATATTTTTATCATCCGCTTCTTCTATAACTGACTTGATTGTAAGTGATGCCAGGTCTAAATCCTCCTGTAAGGATTTTATATTTCTACTGTCTCTTAGGTCATTATATGCACTGACAAGAATGAATGAAGCACCGAGCATACCTATTGCCGCAATTACTATAACAACCATCAACTCTATTAGTGTGAATCCTGATTTTCTTTTCATAGTTTATCAGTTGGAGATGTAGGTGTTGATAGAAACATTCTTGTCTTCGTCCCAGGAGACCGTAATTGTTATCTCATCATATGTAACGCCATTATCATCCACTTGCGTCCTTTCGGTCTTTCGTTCAGCAGACTCTTCATCACCGAGTGAAATATCATATTCAACCAGCGGTTCGCCTTCCGGCAATGCCGATGCTATATCAGAAAGTCCCTTGACCCACTCCATTCTTTCAACGGCTTTCCAGGTTGCATATCTTTCAATACGGGCATTATAGAGATTTTTGCGATTAATGTAGAAAAAAGAAGAGGTGCCTATAATACCAATTATAAGTATAACCAACGCTATCATTACCTCAATGAGTGTAAACCCGTGTTTTTTTAGAGTGGACATTTTCTTTTCCCAAATCCCCTTTTCATTCCCCCTTTGTCAAAGGGGAACATAGAGGGTTGCATTTTCTTATTCTGGCATCATACGTTTCTTTTCTTCCTGAGCCGCAGCACTTGCCTGCTCATCCGTTACAATCTTTGGGGTCAGAAAAATCACCAGGTCGGTCTTATCAATCTGTTTGTCTGTCCTGCTGAATAGAAACGGTAGAATATCACCCAGTATAGGGACCTTGCGTTTTATCTCTTCAGTATTTTTCGTGAGCAAACCTCCAATGACAAGGGTTTCACCATCTTTTACCATAACCTTTGTTTCTGCTGTCCTTTCATGAATATCCAGAGCATCAGAGAAAATAGGAGATTGTGCAACCGAACTCACTGTGGGCTCCACATTAAGAACTATGTATCCTTCCGTGTTTACATGCGGATTTACTTTCAAAGTTATTCCTACATCTTCACGTTCATAACGTCTGTATTCCCCTGCAACTCTTTCCCTGTTTTCCGTTGTGGTAATTTCAGTTTCAGGTGATATAGCTGTCTTTGTTATAATCTTAATAGTTGCAGGAGAATCATTGAGTGTTGTTACCCTCGGATTGGCAAGTATATTCGCCTCCCCTTTAGATTCAAGTATTTTAATATTTGCAGTAAGCGTCTGCAGGGAGATTCTGCCTAAAATGAATCGAGGTTCTTCTCCCGGCTCCGCTTCCGGACTGATCACCTTATTTGTATAACTTTTCTGCCAAGGAAATGAAGTATCCATGGCAGGCCCAGAAAAAGTGCCTTCAATGTTCCAGTCTATTCCAAGGTCTTTTAAACTGTCAGTCGTAAGTTCTACGAGCATCGCTTCTATTGCTACCTGAGGAATTGTTTTGTCAAGAGATATTACGATGTTTTTTATTTCCTTCAGTACCTCAGAATTCTCTCTGACAGTAATACTATTGGTCCTATTATCAACAATAACCTTACCGCCTCCCCCCACAAGAGGTGTTAGTATCTTACCCATATCCTCAGCCTTTGCATACTGAAGGAAAAATATTTCACTCTTTAGAGGTATCAGTGGCTCTCCAGATTTTTTGACAACGTATATCTCCATACCCTGCATCTTCTCCCTGTAAAGACCATTTGCTGACAAAATGGAATCAATCGCCTCTTCACCTGAAACATTTTCAAGATATGCACTTATAGGTTGTTCTCCAAGTTCAGCACTTGTTACCATCTTTATTCCGGTCATCTTACTTAAACTTTGAAGTACGTGACTCAGTTTCGCCTGATAAAAAGTAAATGTAGTTCCCTCTCCTTTCGCCAACCCGGTGGATATAATTAGGGTAACTGTAAAGAAGAGTAAGACCATAAGTTTTATATGTTTTTTCATTGTATTTCTCCCTGTATTCTATTCTGTTTCTCTTCTTCCTCACCCCCTCCTATTTCGGAGGATGTAGGTGGGGGGAGATTTTTCATATACTTTTGTGCCTACCGTTTTTCAACGGGCATGAATGTTTCATCTGACGGAAAGAGTAAAGTGAACATATTTTTACCATCCCTAACAAAAACTCTGTCTTTTTCTATCCTATAGACCTCAAATTCTCCTATAGATTCCCCTTCCTGTTTCACCTCGTCGCCTATAATGGCGAGAGAAGACCTGCCATTAAATATTATACCAGAAATACTGAAATCCGGCCTGACTATCTTTTCCTCCTTAGGTGTTGTTTTCAGGTTTGAGCCGTCTTTCTTATCAGGTATCAATGAAACAAAAGGGTCTCTCTTAATACTGACATCTGAACATTTTGTATCGTACTGTAAACTATTCATAGACTTCTTTAACCTGTTGAGTTTATCTTCAACACTTTCTATACTGATATCTTCAGCAACAGTTACCACTGAAGACGTTTCGTCCCCTGCGTTTGCTATACAATTCAATATAAAACAAGAAAAAAAGACCGTAATGAAAATAATATAATTAACTCTCATTTTTTCTATCATAAACCGCTTCCCTCTTAAGTCCAAGGAGAACTAAATCGTAGAGCACCTTTTCATCTTCTCTCTTTCCTCTGGTAATGGTTATCTCTTCAAGGGTAAGGAACCTTTTATTATGCTCAATCTCATCTATCATATCAACAACGTCATTAAAACTCCCCGTAACTTTTACATTCCAGGTGTAATAGTTCTCACTCTCTTTTTTACCTGACTGACGTTCCAGCGTTGATACTTCAAGTAGTTCAGTTCCTGCCTTCTTTGTCATATCGTAGATGTAGTTATAGAAGACCAGCCCGGCATCAGTGTTTTTTTCACTATCCAGCCAGAAGAAATTTTGCGTTTTGATAACAGCCGTATCTATTGTGCTGTCCAACAGGTCTATAAACTTAGGGGATTTTAACCGCATATAGTCATATTCAATCCTGTTTTTTTCGTCTCTGAACCCATCCACTGTTTTCTTCTGGGGCAAAATAATAAAGATATGTACAAGCCCTACCGCCAATATGTATGAAAGTATCATCCATATCAGATATCTTTTAAACAGATGGACAAGCATTGACCCTCCGCATCCTATTTTATCTCACACTCCACCTTAAACACCTGTACGTCAAGATGGTCTCTAACCTCTTTTTTTACCTCTTTCAGATATACCCCTGAAAACATATTACCCCTGCTCATATCTCTGACAAATCTATCTATTGCCTTCCTTTCGTTAATCACCTCAGGAAGCACGTAACCATCAACTGCTATTATCTTTTCCTTTTTTTTATCACTCTTATCCTTGGATATCTCCTTCATTGCAAGTCTTTCCAACCATATCCCTGACGGCACATTCTGTCCTACAAAATAAAGTATATGTGACCATAAAACCCTTTTTTCAATCTCTGAAGAAAAGAGTTCCATCCCCTTTAATAACCTCTCACTCTCTTTCTCTCTCGTTTTTATATAGCCCACAATCTCTTTCTCTTGAGTAATGTTATCCTCTATCCCTTTTATCTCACCCCTTATCTTTTTTATCTGTACCTTGTTGTTGACAAAATTCATTGACAGTATCATCAAGATAAGGAGAAGACCCCCGAAGTATATAATAAAAAGGTTTAATATCACCCTTTTTCTTCTGAATCCCTCAAGCCTTGTTTTCAGTATATTTAACTCAATCATCTAATCTCTCTCATCAGAAGACCTAAAGAAACTGTAAATAGGTGTCCCTTCTTTTTCAGCTCTTGCGGTAATGTAAAATCCTTATCAAGGTTTTCAAGTGGATTCCATATAACGGTCTTGACCTTCAGGTAGTGTTCAAATGTCTCTGATAGGCCAGGGGTTAAAGAGACACCTCCTGTTAAATAAAGTGTTTCAGGAGAAATTTCAGTTCTATTCCTGAAGTACTGCATACCTGTTGCTACCTCAGATAATAGTTCCTCAAGGTCAGCAGTAACTATATCTTTAATCTCGGATGCATTTTCCCCCTTACTGGCGTATATCTCTGCATCCTCTAAAGAAATTCCTTTTTTATCAGCAACTGCCTGTGTTATATCCTTACCCCCTGAGAATATATCTCTTATTAAAACAAATCCCCCTTTCTCTGCAAGGACAAAGTTGGTATGTGTGTAACCGATATTGAGTAAAAAAATAGTATCATCTTTCTTTTTGTTCAGGTGGTTAAAACAGTTAAGGACGGCAAGGGAGTTGTGGTCCATTATCAGAGGCTTCAGTCCTACCCGCTGAAGACCTCTGGTAAAAAATTCGCATCTATCCTTCTGACAACCGATAAAAAGAACAGTCTGTTTACCATCTTTACCTGGTAATAGTGTGTAGTCATATTCCAGACTTTTCGTTCCCCCCGGGACTACCTGCATCAGCTCAAGGTCTACTGCAGGCTTTATCTCATCTTCTGGAATCTTAGGGATATCAAAATAGTGGATAACTGTGGAACCACCGAGGTTGGATATAGTTCTCTTCTCTCTTATACTGTTTTTGTGGAGGAAACCTTTCAGTGTCTTTACAAATATGTCCTGCTCTCTCTCAATAAGGTCACTTCTGATACTGGGGAAGGGATTGGGAAAATAGCCTATCTTTTTTACAAAAATTTTCTCCTTTTTCCCGACACCTCCCACAATAACTTTTACATAATACGACCCCACATCTATAGCAACATTTAATTTCATATATTAGAAAATGAAGGAGGGTTGATATCAACCCTCCTTATTGAAATCATTAAAGTCCACTATAGGTTATATCTCCATCCTGATCTATAGTAACAGAGATACCTTCAGCATCACTACCTGTTCTTCCTGTAGCGATAGCTGTAAATGTATCATCACCTGGAGTCAGTTCAACATCTTCCCAGTCAAAATACTTGTTGTCAAAGGTTTCTATGTTCAAATCATCCTTGGTTGCATTGTAATTATCATGTTCTGCATAATATATCCT
>CAYORP010000237.1:0-6951 GCA_964406415.1 uncultured bacterium | reverse complement strand
TTAACAATTATCAACCTTCAGAAACTTATCCCGGCGAGTATTTTCAGTATCTCAGGTCTTATGCGGATACGCTTATTTTTCCGCCAGAAATAGATAGAGAACTGGGCGTTTCTCCGGAACTCCTGAAGGTTCTGGATTTTGGTATAAGGAGAGAACTTGATTCTATAATGTATTACCTTGAGGCAAAAAGTTTCGTTCAGGAAACACAGCATAGAATACTGGATAATATTATCAATGAAGAACGAAACCATTTTTTGAAACTTTCCAGAATGAAAGAAAATATAACTAAGAAGGGAGTGTAGAAAAATGGATAAATTCCTCTGTATCCCCCTTTGACAAAAGGGGAATTCAAGGGGGATTAAGGGAGGGAAAATGGAAAGGAAAGGCAAAGATTTGGTAAAGGGAGATATAGGAGTGATTGTTGAGATGTTGAATAAAGCATTGTCTGATGAGTTGTTTTCCACCCATCAGTACTGGCTCGGAGCAAAACTTGTACGCGGGGCCATGAGGGGTCAGGCAATTGAAGAACTTAAAGAGCATTCAGAAGAGGAGTTTAAACATGCAAACATGCTTGCAGATAGGATTTTACAGTTGGGAGGTGTCCCTGTTCTTAAACCTGAAGACTGGTATAAACTTTCAAACTGCGGATATGAGGCCCCTGAAGACCCTGAGGTTACAACCATCCTGAAACAGAATATAGAGGGCGAACAGTGTGCTATAAATGTCTATAAAAAATTGTCCGATTTCCTTAAAGGTAAAGATGACATAACCTATTACATGGTTATGGAAATTCTGGAAGATGAGATTGAGCATGAAGATGAACTTATGACACTTCTTGAAGATATTACAGAATAAAAAAAGGGATAGAGTAGGATGCATGTGATAAAAGTAATCGGGATTTTGGGTAGTCCGCGAAGGGGAGGTAATAGCGAAATTTTACTTGATAGGTGTCTGAATTCTGCAAGGGAGGCTGGGGCACAAATTCAAAAGTTTGTACTCAACGAAATGAATTTTGTCCCCTGTCAAGAGTGTGAGGAAATAAGAAGGGATGGCAGGTGTATAATAGAAGATGATATGCAAAAAATTTACCCTGCTGTTGAACAATCTGATGTCATAGTTGTTGCCTCCCCTATTTTTTTTGGTAGTGTGTCCGCCCAGATAAAAATGATGATAGACAGGTTTCAGTGTCAGTGGCTGGCTCTTTATATCTTCAAAACATACAGAATTCTGAAAAAGAAACAGGGGGTTTTTTTGTGTGTTGAAGGAACGGATAGAAAAGATTTTTTTAAAAACGCAAGAGCAGTAGTAAAAAACTTTTTTGCTACCGTCGGAGCGTCGTATGATTATGAACTTCTCTGTACTCATGTGGATAAAGGGAGAGACATCAAAACCCACCCTGATTGCATCAAAAAGGCAGAAGATATTGGTAAAGCCATTTGTAGCGGCAAGATAAATGTCAGGAAATAGATGGAAATTGACTGCTAAATAGGAATAAAAACCACAATATAAATCTCTGAATGACGCTCCCGAAAAATTATGGGAATAATTAAAGAACTTAATCCTATTTTGCTCGCTTTATTAGCAACAATTTTTACCTGGTTTGTTACCGCCTTGGGTGCTTCTCTGGTATTTGTTAACAAACGTCCCTCAAGGAAGTTTTTTGACTGTTCTCTCGGTTTTGCGGGAGGAGTGATGGTTTCTGCAAGTTTCTTTTCACTGCTTTTGCCCGCTGTTGAACTTGCAGGAGGAAAGTCTCACTTACCAGCATGTCTGGTTGTATCCCTCGGTTTTGCAGTAGGTAGTTATTTTGTTTATATCCTTGATAAAATAATACCCCATCTGCATCCCAATATCCCTTATTCAGAAAAAGAGGGGGTTAAAAGTGACTTCTCCCTGTCTTATCTTTTGGTCCTTGCCATTACGCTTCACAATATCCCCGAAGGTCTTGCAGTGGGTGTTGCTTTCGGTTCTTTAAGATTTCCTCTGTCAGGGATAACTTTTGCTGCTGCTCTGTCACTGGCTCTTGGTATTGGTCTTCAAAATTTTCCTGAAGGTATGGCTGTTTCTGTTCCTCTCAGAGGAACAGGGATGAGCAGGGTTAAAGCGTTCTGGTTCGGTCAGATGTCAGGTATGGTTGAACCGGTTGCAGGCGTTCTTGGAGCAATCGCCATAACCTTTTTTAAACCACTGTTGCCGTATGCACTCGCATTTGCTGCCGGGGCAATGATTTACGTCGTTATAGAAGAAGTGGTGCCAGAATCTCAGAGAGCGGGAAACACTGACCTTGCCACCTTAAGTTTTCTGACAGGTTTTGTTTTTATGATGGTGCTTGATGTAGCACTCGGATGAAAAAATAAGGTAAGAAAATGGAAAAGGGAAAGTAGTTGCTGGAAGGTCTTTTAAATGAAGAGCATAAATGAGAAATATATGAGCAGGCAGATTATGATTGTTAGCAGGGCTATCTTTATGAGTCTTATCCAATCCGAACCTTTTGATTTCTTTATGCTTTTTGCCAGTTGTGCCACTATATCTAACCTTTTTTTCTGTGAATTGACAGGGTAGGCCGGGACAAAAGTAAAAAGTCTACCAAGCCCAACAGTTAACTTCATCCTTACATTTATTGCACATCCTGAGGCTTCAAAAAGTATGCTGAGGTTTCTTTTTCGCAATTTTATGAATCCTATAATGAGACCGGGAAAGAGAATCACAAAGAGGATTATACCTATGGTTATTAAAAAATGTACCGGTCTAACCTGAGAGACAGCTTTTGCTATGTAGGCAAATGAGGAGCCTAAGGCGGCAATTGCCACACCTCCTCCGACAAGCAGGTCTCTTGTAACGCTGGCTCCTGAAGGAGAAACAACGGTTGTTTCTATTCTGTCCTCTCTGGATTTTGCAAAGCGTTCTATCTGGTCTTTTATTGAATCTGTAAGTTTTATGAAGGGAGCCTTAATAGATTCCAGAAGTCCTATGGGGTTTATTACTATGTCTATGACCTCAGCATCCCATTCTTTCCCGTCTCTTGTGAAGAATATTCCCCGCTTTCCTATTCTGAGTGTTCCTGAATCTCCAGATGTCACAGCAGCAACTATTTCAAATTTTGCATCTCCGTTATGTTTGCTGGTTATTTCAAGATACATCAGGTAAACATTACTGTTCTGGGCAACCTTTTTATGTTTATTGCGGTCATTGATTAATATTGTAAAGGGAATTTTTCTGCCGTCTATGACAAGTGTGCCTGCTTCAAATATTGAACGTATATCCGGGTTGTATACGCTGGCAAAACTTGCTGAATTGTTGGTGAACTCCAGCAGAAATCTCTGATAGAGTATGAGTTTCTCCACATCCCTGATATGCTTTATTTTTTCTGCTACTGCGAGGTCACGCTGTATCAGTGAGAATATTCTTTCTCTGTAACCGCCATGGAGATATTTACGCAGAACACCTTCTTCAATACCTGCGACCTTTTCCCCTTTTTTGCCGTCAATGTAAGCTCTATAATTGTGAAAAATATTTTTTACATCTTCCCATTGTTTTTGTGTCAGTTTAGTTGTTTCTCCATAGATTTTTGTCAGCACCCTTTCCCTGAAATCAGCAATGGCATCCCTGAATAATGAGTTGATATAACCGTCAAGGTGCAATACTCCTTCGCTATTTATCTCAGCAAGTGGCGCTGTTTTTAACCTGTCAAGTATTATACTTCTGTCAGTGAAATCCGTCTCGTCCAGTTCTTTCTGTTTCAACTGCAGGGCATTTTTAATTCTGTTATCAAAATGTGTTATGGCACACTGGGCAAAAAATTCATCCAGTTTCCTCTCCACGTCTTCCAAAGAGATAAATGCATCATGAGTAGAATTACCCCAGACTTTAATCTCGGTCTTCTCTTTACCTTCCGGTATTTTCCCTTTTTCAATCCACTCAAGGTAAAGGGTAACCTGTGTAAAAAACTCAGTTGCCTGTGTAACGTTGATGCCTGATTTTCCACTGGCATCGTTTGAACTCCCCATCAGTTTCATTATAAGGTTTATAAGACCTGTAAGTTCCTCATCTTCAGCCGCATCAGGGGTGATAATACCATCTCCGTTTGTTGTTGAACTTGCCATAATGCCCTGCAGATTTCTTACCTGCATAAGATTAATTCTGTCAGGGTTGTTCTTTTCATTCAGATTTGAAAGGATGATTTTTGCGGTATCTTGTAACGTTTTACCTTCCATGATGTCTGTGTTTATGTTTTCAAGAAAGAGTACTTCCGTTTTTTCAGATATATGGGAGCAGTCTTTTAAAATATTGAAAAGCCATCTCACGCCATTTTTAATTTCATCGGTTCTTATTCTGCCGTTGCTGTCCGTATCAAGATATTCAAGAAACTTTTTGTCCATGTTTAGTATATCTATGGGAAGACTGGTTGCCGCCCACAAAGCCTCATCAAGGTCAAGTATCTTTTTAAGGTCTTCAGGTGTTTCTATCTTCAGTTGATAACTGCCTCCGTAGTTATTAAATATATATTTATCCATAAAATTAATGTTACCAGAATCGCTTTACATGGTCAAATAAAAAGGGGACAGATTTTTTTTATAAACGGTATACTATGATAGAGAAGAATAAAAAAAGTTGCCTGTTATTTTTTTGCAAAACAGGCATGTGGATGTTAAAATTTTATCACTATGCTCAGAGAACTCTTAACTCCCGAGGTAAAGGAACTGATACAGGTCAAAAACTGGCGGCTTCTTAAAGAGATACTTGCAGAATGGGCTGCTCAGGATATACTGGACCTGCTTGAGGTTATAGAGGAAACGGACAGGGTGATTATTTTCCGCATACTCCCGCGTGACCTTGCTGCAGAGGTCTTCAGTGAATTGGATTCAAATGAGCAGAAAAGTCTTTTAGCCCAACTTGGCAGCGAATACATAAAAGAGATTTTTCTGGAACTGCCTCCGGATGACAGAACTGACGTTTTTGAAGAATTACCTGCAAAGGTTACCAAAAAACTTCTAAATCTTCTTCCCGGGGATGAACGAAAAGAAGCGATGCAACTGCTTGGTTATCCTGAGGATAGTATAGGCAGGCTTATGACTCCTGATTTTGTTGCGATACGGCCTTACTGGACTGTTACACAATCCCTTGAACATATTCGCAGATTCGGCAGAGACGCAGAGACAGTTGATATAGTTTTTGTCGTTGATGAAAAATGGCATCTAATTGATGATATTCCGCTGCACAGGTTAATACTCGCAAATACTGCGGAAAAAGTTGAAAGTCTTATGGACAGGGAATTCCACTCAATCTCTGCCTCTGAAGACCAGGAAGAGGCAGTAACCATAATGAAAAAGTATAATATTAATGTTTTGCCCGTGGTGGACTCCCAGAATATACTGCTTGGTGTTATAACGGTTGATGATGTTATAGACGTTTACGAAGATGAGGTTACTGAAGATATCCATAAGGGTGCGAGTGTAATTCCCTTTGAACTAAATTATACAACAGCCTCCACATTTTCGTTATTCAGAAAAAGAATAATATGGTTATCGTTACTCACTGTTGCAGGTTTTCTTTCAAGCAGTGTCATTTCTTCATTTGAGGAAACGCTTGGAAATATCATAATTCTTGCATTTTTTATACCTGTTCTCATTGGTGCAGGTGGGAATACCGGCACACAATCTGCTACACTTATCATCAGGGCTCTTGTAACAGGGGACCTTACACCCCAAAAATGGTTTAATGTAATAAAAAAAGAACTGTTTGTAGGATTATTACTTGGCATTGCTCTGGGGACAATACTCTATATATGGAGTTATTTCTGGAAAGGGGAAAAGATGCTCAGTTTGGTGATAGGTCTTTCTGTTTTGCTCATTGCTATATGGGCAAATCTCATAGGAAGTTTATTGCCTATAATTTTGAGAAAATTGCGTCTTGACCCTGCTATTGTGAGCAGCCCCTTAATCAGCACTATAATGGATGCTTCCGGATTATTTATATACTTCTCAATAGCAATACTTCTGTTGCATGGTTAAAAATTAGACAGAGTACGGTACCATATGTTCCTGTAGCGAACCGGATGGCCGTGGTCCTGCAACATCAACGGTCCGGACAATGGATGCGGTTTGTAAACCAGCACCTGCCGGTGGGTTGTAGGACCTATGAGTTTCCGACAGTGGTGAACAAGAATTCCATTGTGAAATAAAGTGATGACAGCCTGACTGATAAGTCTCTCTCCTTCAAACCTTGGGGCAATCCATACCACATCGTAACTCTGCCATTCTCCCGGTTTCCGGCAGGCATTGGCCATTGGAGGATATTGTCCGTAGATGGATGCCGCTGAACCGTCTGCATATGTGATATTGTTATAACTGTCAAGTACCTGTATCTCGTAAATTTCCATCATAAAAACTCCGCTGTTACCTCTTCCCTGGCTTTCACCCTCTGCTTTTTCCGGTACAGCCCATTCTATATGCATCTGGCAGTCGCCAAACTCCTGCTTACTCTTGATATTTCCGGTTTTAGCCATAACCTCCATATAACCATTCTCCACCTTCCATTCTGCAGGTCTGCCGTCTAAATGTATCCAGCCGGAGATGTCTCTCCCGTCAAAAAGTACCTTAGCATCTGAAGGTGTTTTACCTACCTGTTCCTGAGTACTTGCAGTTCCCGGGGATATTACCTGGGGATAAGGTCTTTCCTTGTCATGAACCCGATAATTTGAACCCGGGATAATCGGCGTATCATCATATCCTGGTTTTTCTTTTTCCATTCTGCTCCCTCCTTTTGATATTTAAAATCTTTTGTGTTTTTAAAAGGACTGACATTTAAACATTTTTTTTTGTTTCTGTCAAAGCAATTGTTTTTTATCAGAAATTCTGACATAAGGATTATAGGGATGAGGAATAAGAGAAAAGGAAAGGGGTGCTGGTGCGACGAGTAAGGAGCACCGCATAGCACTGAGGGCGAGAAGGT
>CAYORP010000236.1:0-8169 GCA_964406415.1 uncultured bacterium | reverse complement strand
CTTTCTAGATCTACACATACAGGGTATTTTATTAAATGCGTTAAAACTTTTGGTTATCAGATTAAGATTATCAATGATTTTTGCAAGGCGTTGACTGTTACAGTTATCTATTATTATCTGGTGAAACCTGGTTTCCGCTGCAATTATTTCCTTATCATTCCTATTTTTTTTAGCAAGATTGAACTCACTGTTGGCGACCTTCAGTTTTTTCAGGACAGTATCGGTAATATTCTCTGTCAGGTATCTTACAGCCAGTCCTTCCAGAAGTATGCGCATGTCATAGACCTCTGCAAATTCTCTTGGAGAAGCCCTCCTAAGCCGTATCCCAACCCCCTGACGGCGTTCAATCAGCCCCTCTTCTTCAATGTGTTTCAGAGATTCCCGTACGGATGTCCTGCTTACCCCTAATCTCTTGACAAGATAGGACTCGGTAATCCGTCTGTTTCCCGGACATTCAGATAGTATTGTCTCACGTATATCCTGTAGAATGTTGTTTGCCATTTTCTTACATTAACTTGATTGTCGTACAATATCCCTTATTTATAATATAATTAAAGAGCACTTTTGTCAAATTTTTCAGTTCCTACTTCTTTTATTTTGTTATTATTGCTGGGCTTCCAGTATTTCCCAACTCTTTTTGACTGAAGTTTGAATGTGTGCTACCCTTCAATATAATTGAGTGTTTATGTTACAAAGAGATAAATATTAAGGCTGTGATGATACACAATGTTTGATTTTTCTGGAGTGATGAGGTCAGTCTATGTTAAGAGCAGGTTGTGCAGAAGTTGATATTACCCCGCCTATTGGTTATCCAATGGGGACTTTCCCTGATGGTAAAAACAGAACTGTACGTAAGTCAAAAGGGGTGCATGATCCTTTAAAAACTAAGTGTCTTTTTGTAACAGATTATAAACAAACGGTTGTCATCTGTTCCTGTGATATTCCGATGATTCATTCTATAGATATTAACAGGATAAAAAAATTTGTTGCGGATGGTTTACCTGTACTGGCAGAAGCAAATTATATAATAGCCGCAACTCACACACATTCATCTGCTGAAACCACCTATTTGTTCGGAAATACTCCTGATAATCCGTGGATACTGGAAATGGATAGTAGAATTGCTTCCTGTATAATGTCTGCATACAAATGTCAAGAGGATGTTGAGATGACTGTTTCCATGAAAGAAATAGGTTTGAACTTCAATAGGCGTGGAATTAATAGTGACGGTAAATCTATATTGCTTCAAGAGAATATAACAGGGGATGCTTCTGGGCCTACAGATTCTGAATTGATAACCCTTAATTTTTACAAAAAAAACGCAGAATTTTTGTGCGTAGTAGCAAATTATACAGCTCATGCTCTTACTGTAGGTCCTGGTAATTATCTTTTTACAGCAGACTATCCAGGACTTGCCTGCAGGACAGCCGAACAAATTCTGGGTTCTCCCATGGTTATGTTTTTGAATGGCGCGGCAGGGAATATACATCCTGAAAGGGGTATGCGAAAAGATTTCAGTGCGTTAAATTTTATAGGCACAGAGATGGGAAGAAAGATAGTAGAAACAGTTTCATCAGCAACTCCGGTGAATGATCCTCATATTAATGTTGTATCAAAATATATAAGGTTTGATAATAGACTTAATAAATCACTCAGTGTTGATGTAAATTTGATGTGTGTGCACCTGGGCACTGTTTTAATTGGATGTATTCCCGGGGAACTTTTTGTGGAATTTCAGATAGACTTCAAATCCAGATTTAGAGACAGAGGGTACTTTCCGATAATAGTAGGATATGCAAATGGTTGGTGTGGATATATACCTACAAAAATGGCTTTTGACGAAGGAGGATATGGTGTTGATATTTATGATTCAGACCCTCCTGAATTCGGCAGAACCGTATTGCCTTTTGGTGCAGGAGAATCTATAATGAAGGAACTGGAGTCTATGGCATCTATTATGATTCAAAAGGAAACATATGAAGAATAAACCCAATATTTTAATTTTTATCCCTCATGATCTTGGAGACCATCTAGGTAGTTATGGATACACTTCAGTTAAAAGCCCCAATCTGGATAGACTTGCATCTCAGGGAGTCAGGTTCACGAAATATTTTACAACCGCTCCTGAATGTACAAGCAGCCGTTCCAGTATGATGACAGGTCTTTATACACACCAGAATGGACTTATGGGGCTTGTGAATTTTGGCTGGGAGTTGTACCCGCATGTAAATCACCTTGCGAAGATAATGAAACTTAACGGATATATTACACACCTTTTTGGTTTTCAACACGAGACCCACCGGAAACCTGAAAACCTTGGATATATGGAGACCCACTCTCTTAACAATATAGGTGTTGATGCAGTATGTGCAGAATTAATCACCTTTTTAAAAAGTCACACAATGAGTTCTGATACCCCATGGTTTGCCTATACCGGATTTAAGGATGTTCACTCTCCATGGAGGGAGAATACGGATTTTGATCCGGCATCTATTGAAGTACCTAAGTATCTTCCGGACACACCTGAGGTAAAAAAATCTCTATCTATGTTTTATGGAGATATAAAAAGCATGGATATTCAGATTGGTAAAGTACTTGAAGTTCTTGAAGATACAGGTCTTGCTGAAAATACGATAGTAATTTTTACAACAGACCATGGCTGTGCCTTTCCACGAGCCAAGTCTACTTTTTATGACCCCGGTATAAAAATTCCACTTATAATAAGTGGTGCGACCTTACAAAAAGGGAAAATAATTAATGGACTTTACAACAATATTGATTTTGTCCCTACAGTCTTAGATATATGCGGAATTGAAATTCCCGAAGGCCTAATGGGAAAGAGTTTTTATCCGGTTTTGTCAGGAAAATCTTCAGAGGATAGAGAATCTATTTACGGGGCTATCTATTATGATGTCTCCTATGACCCTATGTACTACGTTCGGACAAAAGACTTTAAATACATTCGTTCTTTTGCAGTAACGGATAAAGAGCGACAGGGGGTTAACAAAGATGTTGTTTCGCCTTTTAAAATGGGCAATTGGATAAGACTTGATGATGCAGATGTGAGAACGAATAGAGCGTGGCAGTCAATACCGAAAGATTTCTCTATGCCTGAGCCGGAAGAAATTTATAACCTAAAAATTGATCCTTGGGAACAGAATAATTTAATATACGACAATAAATCTATAGATAGGATAGAGTATATGAGAGAATTACTTTACAGAATGATGAGGGATACAGATTCCCCCATTTTACATTCACATGTTGAGCCTAACCCTAAGCAGGTGGCGGTTTCAAAATTGTATCTTAGCCTGAAGGACTAAAAGATAATTTAACATATCTGAGGTGGACATATTTTTTATTTACTGTTGTGGAGTGGAAGGGGTATAACTGTAGGTGAAAAACAACTGCAGAATGAGGTATAGAGAAAAAATCACACAAGAGGGGACAACAGTTATATCAAACTATCTTTGTATTCTTTAAGTCTGGAGCGTAAAGATTCATCATTGAGGGCAAGTATCTGGGCTGAGAGAATAGCGGCATTTTTAACGCCTGACTTGCCTATTGCCATAGTTGCAACAGGAACCCCTGAAGGCATCTGCACCATTGCAAACAGGGCATCCATTCCTTTTATATCACTGGTTGGAAGCGGCACCCCTATAACGGGAAGTAGTGTTTTTGCCGCTACAACTCCTGGTAGGTGCGCAGCCATTCCGGCACAGGCAATAACCACCCCAAAACCGTTTTTTTCAGCACCCTCTGCAAACTTAACCACCTTGTCAAGCGTTCTGTGAGCAGACATAACCATTACCTCATAAGGAATGCCAAACTTCTCAAGTATCTCTTTTGCCCCATCTATATAGTCCATATCGTTTTTACTTCCGAGTAATACCGCTACCTTTTTCCCCATATCTTTTTTATCCTCCCTGTTGCCTCTTTAATCCTGTCTGAATCAAGTGTCAGTGAAAACCTTATATATCCTTCTCCTGAAGGGCCAAAGCCTATACCGGGTGTCACAACCATACTTCCTTTTTCAAGAAAATAGTCGGCAGTTTCTATTGAACTGCCCGCTATCTTCACCCAGAAGTAAAAGGTACCCTTCGGGACGGAAACCTCAATTCCTGCTTCTTTCATACCTGCTGCAAATACGTCACGCCGGTTTCTGTACGTATTACGCAGGATTTCCACATTTTCCTGGTTTCCTGCCAGTGCCTCTATCCCCGCAAATTGTATCGCCTCAAAGGTTCCAGAGTCAATATTTTCCTTTATCTTGGCAAGTGCGGCAACAAGTTCTCTGTTACCGCACGCCCACCCTGCCCTCCAGCCGGTCATATTGTAGGTTTTGGAGAGAGAATTGAATTCTATACCCACTTCTTTTGCTCCGGGGAGAGAAAGAAAACTGATGGGTTTTTCCTCAAAATACATCTCACTGTATGCAGCGTCATATACAAGAATGATGTTGTTTTTTTTGCAAAATTTTATCGCATCAAGGAGACAATCTTTTTCTGCAAAACCTGCCGTGGGGTTGTTGGGATAGTTAAGAAACAGTATTCTCGTTTTCCGGAGAATGTCTCCGGGTATTTTCCCCAGTTCGGGGAAAAATCCATTCTCTTCTTTCAATGGTATGAAAAAAGGTACCCCCTCTGCAAGTATGGTGCCTATATGATAGACAGGATAACAGGGTTCCGGCACAAGTGAAACATCACCTGCATTTAAAAATGCCCAGGGAAAATGGGCAAGTCCTTCTTTTGAACCGATAAGTACTGCAATCTCCTCGTCTGGATTCAAAACGGTATCATAGTTTTTCTTGTAAAAATCCGCAATTACCCTCCTGAAGTTCGCAGTCCCTTTCCCTATGGGATAGCGGTGAAAAGAGGGATTTTCAACACCCTTTTTCATTGCCTCAATGATGTTATTCGGAGTTGGAAGGTCCGGGTCCCCTATACCGAAGTCTATAATATCTGCTCCTTCAGCAATGAGTCTTTTCTTTTTCCTGTCTATCTCTGCAAAAAGATACGGAGGTATCTTTTTCAGCCGTTCGCTTACTTCAAACATTATATCTCCTATTAAATCCCCCTTAATCCCCCTTTTTCAAAGGGGGAATGAAAAGGGGATTTTGTAGCAGTGTATTCATCGCATATATATATCCCTAAATTATGTGGGATAAATCTCACTGCTACAATGTGCAACGAATTGCACCACTACATTTTAAATAATTCTTTTATCATATCTTGCATACCATACATACCAGCAGGTTTGTTTCTTATGAAAGATGCGGCTTTCAGCGCACCGAGAGCAAAGGATTCCCTGTTGTAGCACCTGTGTGCCAGTTCAACTACCTCACCTTTACCCCCGAAATAAATATAGTGTTCACCCACTATATCTCCCATGCGAAGAGAATGCATCCCGATTTCATCGGAAGGTCTTATATCACCCGTCCCCTTCCTTCCATATTTAATAACACCTTCAGGTTTCCTGTTTGAAACTGAACATATGATATCCGCTATTTTTTTTGCTGTGCCGCTGGGTGCATCTTTTTTAAACCTGTGGTGAATCTCGGAGATTTCTATCTCATACTCCTTCAGGATACCCGCAGCATATCTTACAATTTCAAAGAAAAGGTTTACCCCGAAACTCATGTTGGGGGCAAAAAATACAGGTATGGACCGGGAGGATTCTTTTAACAAAGCGGACTGTTCTTTGTTAAAACCTGTTATTCCTGTGACAAAAGGTGACTTTTTAACAGTGCATATATCAAGATGTTGCATTGCTGCATCGGGTACGGAAAAATCAATGATAACCTCTTCTCCGGTAATGACACCTCCGGCATTATCTGTAATATCAACGCCGTCAACGGACCTTTTGCCTGCAAGCGGATGGTTTTTACTTTCAACCCCTGCCTTAACGGTAAATTCCTCGCCTTTTTGCCGGGCCAGATGAATAACAAGAGAGCCCATCTTGCCCGCAGCACCGCAGACCACTATATTTGTTTTTTCCATTTATATCCCTCTATGATTTTTCTATATCCTTTTGATTTTAGCACCCAGTGCACCTAATTTCTGCTCAAAATTTTCATAGCCTCTGTCAAGATGATATATTCTTGATATCTCAGTTTCCCCTTCCGCCGCAAGCCCTGCAAGTACAATTGCAGCACTTGCCCTCAAATCAGATGCCATAGTCTTCGCACCCTTAAGTCTGTCAACCCCTTTTATTATTGCCTTTGCCCCATCAAGGGTTATGGCGGCGCCAAGTCTGTTCAGTTCGCCAACGTGTATAAACCTTTCAGGAAAAACCTTCTCCGTTATGGTACTCATACCCTCAGCAAGGGTGAGAAAAGACATCATCTGTGCCTGAAGGTCAGTGGGAAAACCGGGGTAAGGAAGGGTTATCACGTCAACAGGTTTCCATCTTACTGAAGGAATGGTTTTGAGAGTATTTTTTCCGGTTTTAAAAGACATTCCCGCCTCTTCCATCTTGTCAAGGAAAGAGAACAGGTGTGAGGATACAAAATTTTTGATAGTAATGGAACCTCCTGTAATATATCCGGCAAGTATATAGGTACCGGCCTCTATTCTGTCAGGTATTATAGAGTATTCCACGCCCTTCAGTTTTTTGACCCCTTCTATTCTCAGACAATGTGAGCCCTCACCGTAGATTCTCGCTCCCATCTTTTTAAGAAATAATACGAGGTCAACTATCTCAGGTTCTGCCGAAGCAAACTCAATCAGTGTCTCACCCTTTGCCAGTGTTGCCGCACTTATAATATTTGCTGTCGCAAGCACACTTGAACCGAAGTTGCCGCCCAGGAATATAGTATTTCCCTTCAACCTGCCGGGTGCCTTCCCGACTACATATCCTTCTTCGGTAAGAATCTCAACTCCGAGGCGTTTCAGGCCTTTTATATGCAGGTCTATTGGTCTGGAACCTATAACACACCCACCCGGCATGGAAAACCTTGCCTGCCCGTATTTCGCAAGGAGCGGACCGAGAAGACATATGGAACCCCTCATCGTACTCACAAACTCATAGGGAGCGGTATACCTATAAATACCTGACGGGTCCACCTCAAGGGTGTTTCTTTCAAACTTCACCTTAACACCCATATATTCCAGAATACTTATCAGCGTCTTAATATCTTTAACGGCAGGAATATTGTGAAGAATAGTCTTTCCCTTTCCCAGCAAACTCGCCGATATAATAGGCAGAGCCGCATTTTTAGAACCTGATATTTTTACTGTACCGGATAGTTTAGTCCTACCCTCTATGATAAATTTTTCCATTTTTTAATTCACAATGTTTCGTATTGTCATTGCAAGCCGTATTTTGGTGCGGCAATCCATTGAGATTGCTTCGGTCGTAAACAATACTCCCTCGCAATGACAGGAGAGGATAACTCCCGACAGAAATTGTAACATTTCAGCAGATTCCGTCAACTTTTGCGGAAGATTGCCACCCTTTCAATGTCTGCAATGTCCTTCTCTATGGAGAGGAGACGCATTCCACATTGCTCGTTCCTTACAGATTCCGCCTGCCCGTATCCAATCTCCATCAATAGAAAACTACCATTGTGCAAAAACGTATCCGCCCGCCTTATGATTTTCTTTATTACAGATGTTCCATCAGCACCTCCATCAAGTGCCCTTAATGGTTCCCTTTTCACTTCTTCGTCCAGAGAAGAAATATCGTTTCTGGGTATATACGGCGGATTACTCACTATAATGTGAAACTTACCTTTACTCCGGGGGAAGAGACTTGCCTTCTCAATCATTATTCTGCTTTTGACCTTGTGCAGAACTGCATTATGATAAGAGGTCCTCAGGGACTTCAACGAAATGTCAGTTGCAGTAACCGAACAGTCTCTGATTTCCTTCGCAATGGTTATCGCTATATTACCGCAGCCGGTTCCTATATCCAGTATCCTTACGAAGTCTGGTTTGAAGTACTGCCCGTAAAGAGTAAGTGTTTTTTCAACCAGTAATTCAGTTTCAGGCCTGGGAATAAACACCCCTTTTTGCACAAAAAATTGATATTTGAAAAAATACACCTCATTTGTTATATACTGCAAAGGGATGTGAAAACTTCGTTCGGAGAGCATTTTTTTATATTTTTTCAGCAGCGCCTCCGGGAAAAACTGCTCATAATTCTTATATATATAATCAACAGACTCTT
>CAYORP010000235.1:0-11322 GCA_964406415.1 uncultured bacterium | reverse complement strand
AATGACAGGCTCGGAACAATCTGCGCAATCTCTACATTAAGGTTGAGGTTGCCACGCACAATACGCTCGCAAGATAAGCAAATGGCGTCGGTCAGGGATAAAGGAGAAAATTGGATATGGCAATGAAAACCAGGGTTAAAATCTGTCAGTTTTGTAAAGCGGAAGCGGATGAGATAGACTACAAAGATATAGCCAGAATTAAAAGGTTTACAAGTGGAAGAGGAAAAATTTTACCACCCAAAATAACAGGAACCTGTGCAAAACACCAGAGAATGCTGGCAAAAGCAATTAAAAGAGCCAGGTTCCTCGGGTTATTACCCTATATTAAGGCGTAACAACTAAAAATCTGACCCCTGTTTTCTGAACCAAGTTCATTAAAAAAGATTCCCGCTGAAAAACGCGAGACAAACGGGGCAAGGGAGAAAAGCAATGAAAGTAATATTTATACAGGACCTTCCGGGTAAAGGCAAAAGAAAAGACATAAAGGAGGTACGTACCGGTTATGCCCGTAACTATCTTATCCCGAAAGAGATAGTTAAAGAGGCAACCCCACAAAATATAAAAATTCTGCAGGAACAGGAAAAGAAAATAGAAAAGAAAAAAACAAAGATAGTTGAAGAGGCAAAGAGAGTAAAAAACTCTCTTCGGGATAAGTCCATCACCATCAATTCCAAAGCAGGGCAGGATGATAAACTTTTTGGTTCGGTAACTACTGAAGATATTGCATCAGCAATACAGCAACAGTTGTCCATCGCAATAGACAAACACCAGATTATGCTTGAACAACCGATAAAAAAACTCGGGATATATAAAATCCCGGTCAGGTTGTGTGAAGAGGTAATCGGGGAAGTTAAGATATGGATTGTAAGCGAGAAATAAAATGCCACTGAATAAGAAAAAAGATTCTGTTTTCAATAAAATCCCGCCTCAAAACCTGGAAGCAGAAAAAGCAGTTCTCGGTTGCATGCTGATAAGCGAAGACGCAAAAACCCAGGTTTTTGAATCTCTCAAAGAAGAGTTTTTTTACAGTGAAACACACAAGAAAATTTTCTCCTGTTTAAGTAATCTTTTTGAAAAAAATGAGAAGTGCGACCTTATAACAATAACAAATCAATTAAAGCGACAGGATATGCTTGATGATATTGGCGGGGTTGAATACATAACTGAACTTGTGGAGTTAATGCCCACTGCAGCAAATGTTGATGAATATATAAAGATAGTCAAAGATAAGTATATTCTCAGAACCATTATTGAAAACGCCACTAAAATTATATCGGAGGCATCTAACGACCCGGAAGAGATTGATGCCTTTCTGGACAGAGCAGAATCTCTAATTTTTGAAATAAGCCAACATAAAATTAAAAGAGATGCCTTCCAATTGAAAGACCTGATAAAGGAAAATATAGAGGCGATTGAAGAGATACACGACAGGCGAGGATTTGTAACAGGATTGCCTACAGGATTTACTGACCTTGACAAATTAACCACAGGCTTTCACCCATCGGATTTTGTCATTATTGCATCAAGACCATCTATGGGAAAAACAGCATTTGCATGCAATGTAGCCCTTAACCTGAATACAGGCGTAACCAAGTTTCCCATACTTATATTCAGCCTTGAAATGAGTAAAGAACAGTTGGTTCAGAGAATGCTGTGTTGTGAAGCAAGAATCAATCTTATGAAACTAAGACAGGGTATGCTTTCCGACGAAGACATGGGAAATTTATTACTTTCCGCCGGACGTCTTGAAGAAACACCTGTTTTTATTGATGATACTCCTTCTCTCAATGTATTTGAACTACGTGCAAGAGCCCGGCGGCTTAAGGCAAGTGCGAATATACAACTAATTATAGTAGACTATCTGCAACTTATGAGAAGTCACAGAAAAACAGAAAACAGACAACAGGAAATAAGCGAGATATCATCTTCTCTAAAAGCGCTCGCCAAAGAATTGAAGATTCCGGTGCTGGCTGTTTCACAGTTGAGCAGAGCAACTGAGCAAAGAGAAAATAAAGAACCCCATCTTTCAGATTTAAGGGAAAGCGGTTCACTTGAACAGGATGCGGACCTGGTACTTCTTCTTTACAGGGAGGACTTTTATAAAAAATCGGAAAGTAACGGAGTGGCTGATATCATCATAGCAAAACAACGAAATGGTCCCACGGGGACAATAAACCTGACATTCCTGAAAGAATTCACCAGATTTGAAAACTATACCCTGAGGGAGTAAATATATGAAGGGGGTTATTGAAAGGACAGGTCACTCAGCATTAGTTTACCTTTCTTACTTCGGCTCGCTCACACTTCTTACAGGTAAATCCTTCAAAGAAATTCTCTTCTCAAAGAGAAAAGAGAATGTTCTCAGACATATAGACGAAATAGGGATAAAGTCTTTGCCGCTGGTTGGTATTATCGCTTTTTTTATTGGAATGGTACTGGTGATGGAGACCGCTTATACCTTGAAGAAATTCGGTGCTGAAATTTATTCCGGCGGAATCGTATCCATTTCAATGATAAGAGAGTTGGGACCGGTTTTCATTGCCATTGTCATGGCAGGAAGAGTCGGAGGTTCAATAGCAGCCGAGATAGGCACCATGAAAATAACAGAACAGATTGATGCAATGGAAGTTATGGCAGTTGACCCCGTTGCATATCTCATAAGTCCGAGACTGCTGGCAGGCATTATTTCGCTACCTTCACTCTTCATAATCACCTTTTTTCTTTCTATTCTGGGAGCATTTACGGTCGGGGTTTTTATGCTGGGCATCCCTTCAGGAATGTTTTTATACCAGAGTTTCAGATTCATCGGATTGAGAGACCTTTTAATAGGACTGACAAAATCCATCGTCTTTGCAATAGTGCTAATAACAGTTGCATCGCATGAGGGATTGAGGACCCAGGGTGGTGCGGTTGGAGTCGGCAAAGCAGCAACAACCTCTGTGGTGGTATCCTTTTTCCTCATCATACTTACCAATCTCATCCTCACTGGTATCTTCTATTTCATATAAATTTACCAGATGCTATCCTTGACAAGATTTTACCCTCTTGATATTCTGGACAGCGATGAGTTAGAAAAAAAGGAGAAAAAATGGAAAGGGCTATGTTTGAAAAAGTAGGAGTAAAGATAGTCTTTGCAGCAATAGTGCATAAAGGTTCTCATGAAGGACCCTGCAGGGCAGGTGAAAAAAAGCATCTGACAACAGAATTTGAAAAAAAACAGCGTAAAGAAGAATTTGAATCTATCGTAAGAGAGGTAAAGAAAAATTTGAAAGAAGATGCAGAGATTCTTGAACCCGCTTATATTGAGTACGCAGAGAACTTTGTCATAAAAGAAAGAGAACTCAGTAAACTGGACAATGATATAGAAAAAGTTGACCTGTTCCTCATTTTTGGAGGTATGAGAGTCTTCGGTATTGAGAGATATAAAAAACCAGTTGCAATGCTCGGAGCCGGAATTTCTAATGTTGATGTATCTGCCTACTTCAGAAGCAGGGGAATGGAAGGTTATGCTGTCTATGATTATGATGAATTAAATTCCCTGCTCTCCTTACTGAGGGTGAGAAAGGCAATACAAAAAACAAGGATATTGAGAATATCAGGTGGAGAGACCATATCATGGGGTGTTGTAAGCAGTATCTATGACTTTGTAAAACTTAAAGAAAAGTATGGGACAGAGACCAGAACAGTACTTTTTGAAGAGTTCTTTGAAGAGATGTATAAAACAATTGCAGAAAACAAGAAAGAGGCAGAGAGACTTACAGATGGACTGATAAAAGAAGCAGAGAAGGTGCACATAAAAAGAGAAGGGATTATAGGGAGTGTTTATTTCTATCTCACTGCAAAAAAATTGATGGAAATGAATGGTTGTAATGCCTTCACCTCTTCCTGTTTTGAGTTGTGCAGTACTCAGATACCGGAAAAGGGAAAATTTACACCCTGTCTTGCCCATATACTTCTGAAGGATGAAGGTTATCCTTCTTCCTGTGAAGAGGACATCAGTGCCCTTCTTGCCATGGCTTTTCTTATGTATCTTTCAAAAAAATCCTCCTATATGGGAAATCCCATAATACCAAACAAAAAAGAAAATATTTTGGGAATACACCATGATATGCCGGGACTGAAGATGTATGGAATAGACAAAAAACCCCTGCCTTATGAGATAAGACCCTTCACTTTTGGTGGCTGGGGAGTAAGTATGAGATATGACTTTTCAAGAGACAAGGGAAAAGCAGTAACACTGGGCAGGTTTGACCCTGCCGCAAAAAAGATGTTGTTGATTAAGGGAGAAATAATAAAAGGAAATAATTTTAAGACACAAGGGCCGTCTGGTTGGAGTTGTATACTTGGACTTGATATAAAAATCTCTGATGGTATGAAATACTTCCACAATGCAGCAGATTTTGGACACCACCTTGCTATGGTCTATGGAGATTACACCGACGAGATAAAAAAACTGGGCAATATAATGAATTTTGAGGTCGTTGAAATATAAAATAGTCCATCCCTGTAAATTAGGACGTAAACTTCCTTTTTCGCACTCCAAACAGGCAAAAAATTGACAGGATTTTAACAAAGTTTACAATATGGGTGTGGATAGAATAATAAGTTTACAGAACCTCAAAGTGAGTTTTGAGGGACTTGAGGTGCTTAAAGGAATCAATCTTGACGTAAACAGGGGCGAGTCTGTTGTTATAGTCGGAAGTTCAGGATGCGGAAAGTCCGTGCTTCTGAAAACCATTCTCGGTCTTATAAAGCCGGATGAAGGCGAAATCTACATTTTAGGGGAAAAGACAACCTCCCTCCCTGATAAAAAAATACTTGAAATACGAAAGAAGGTCGGGATGGTCTTTCAAAGTTCGGCACTTTTTGATTCGTTGAGAGTATGGGAAAACGTAGGTTTTTTCTACATCCACCACAGCGAGATGGAAGAAAATGAGATAAGGGAAAAAACAAAGGAAATTTTAAGGGATGTAGGGATGGAAAACTTTGAGAATTACCTGCCTGAGAAACTAAGCGGCGGGATGAAAAAAAGGGTTTCCATAGCCAGAGCATTAATATCCCATCCGGAAATACTTTTTTATGATGAACCGACAACCGGACTTGACCCGATAACAAGCGAGAACATAACAAACCTTATCAGAGAGATACATGCTAAGTTTAAAACAACGGATATAACCGTCACGCATGATGTAAAACTTGCCTCAAGAATTTCAGACAGGATAGCCTTGCTTGAAAATGGGACTGTGCAGGAAATGGGCAGTTTTTCTGAACTCAGGGAGAAAAGCAAAAACCCGATTATAATGAGTTTCATAAATCACCGGGGGGAGCAGAAATGAAAAAAGCCAGTTTATCTCTTGAACTAAAGGTAGGGATTTTTATTGTCATTGCAATAATAGCAATTCTCCTTTTCATTTTTACTCAGGTGAAAAGAGGAGAATACCGGGGCTATGAAATAGGGGCTCTCTTTGATTACGTAAGTGGTCTGGAAACAGGCTCACCAGTGAGAGTAAGTGGAGTAAGAGCAGGAGAGGTGAGGAACATAGAAATTTTATACGACGTAAAACCCAAGGTCCTTGCAAGGTTACGTTTAAGAAAGGATGTTAAACTCGGTATACACAGCATAATAACAATCCAGACCCTCGGAATAATCGGTGAAAAATACATAGAGATTACACCCAGTTCCGAAAAGAAGTATATCCGGCCCGGTGAAATAGTAGAAGGGGAAAACCCGCTTTCAATGGAAAAACTGGCTGAAGCGAGTCAGAGCATTGTTGTCCGTCTGAACGACGTTCTCTTAGACGTAAGCAGACTGATGGGCGATGAACAAATCCAGGAGAATATAAAAACAGTCATTAACAATTCAGCCGCGGCAATAAACAGGATAGAGAATACGTTTGAAAAAATGTCAGAACTTACCGATACCGTTGCCGAAACAAACAAAAAAGCACAGGCTTTACTGATAAGAAACGGTCCTGAGATAGAAAAGTTAATAAACAATACCAATGAACTTGTTATCTCAACCCGAACAAAAATGGAGGATACCCTTGACGAAATAAAAAGGTTTGCATCAGCAGGAACAGATGCAGCTCAATCATTTAAAGATATCAGGGAAACTGCTTTAGTATTCAAAAAAACCGCATCCGGCATTCAATCCTTTCTCTCCAGACTGCAAAATGAAGGCCTTGTTGCTAAAATGCTTGAAGAAGAAGAACTCTTTGAGCAGATAAAGCATGAGATTGCTCTGCTGCATGATGCAACACAGCAGTTTAAAAAAACTGTGGAAACAATAAATGATGTTTCTGAAAACATGGATGTAATAGTCTCCGATTTAAGAAAAGGAGAAGGAACTGCCGGTAAGTTTTTAAGAAGCGATGAGATGTACAAAGACATTTCAGATTTTATAAAAGATATAAAAGCACACCCATGGAAAATTTTCATAAGAAGGGAGTAAGATTAGATGAAAAGAAATGAGAAAATTGTCTTTACCTGCTCTGAGTGTGGATATCAATCGGTAAGATGGCTCGGCAGGTGCCCAAACTGCGGCGGATGGAATACCTTTATTGAAGAAGTCATGGACAAGAGAAGTAGAATGACTTCTACAGTCTCCGAACCTGAGAAAATTTCCGAAATAGAGTCCGAACATTTTTTAAGGGTATCAACAACAATAGGAGAGTTTGACAGAATATCAGGAGGTGGAATAGTTTATGGAAGTTTAATTCTTCTGGCTGGTGAGCCCGGCATAGGAAAATCAACCCTTGTTTTATGTATATCAGGAAAACTTGCAGAGCAGGGTAAAAAGGTTCTTTACATCAGTGCCGAAGAGTCAAAAACGCAGGTTAAGTTGCGGGCTGGAAGACTAAAGGTTTTTTCTGACAACCTTTATATTCTCTCTACAACAGAAATGACATCAGTAAGGGATGCTCTTAACAAACTCAAACCAGAATTCGTCATCGTTGATTCAATACAGACGGTTTTTGACCCCGAACTTCCTACAACTCCAGGTTCAGTCACGCAGGTAAGAGAAAATGCCAATTTCTTTCTCAACTACTCCAAAAACAACGGATGTTCAGTTTTCCTTGTAGGACACATAACAAAAGAGGGTATGATAGCAGGCCCGAAAGTTTTAGAGCATATAGTTGACGTAGTTCTATATTTTGAAGGAGAAATGCATTCAAATCTCAGGATACTGCGCACAACGAAAAACAGGTTTGGTTCAACAATGGAGATAGGAGTCTTTTCAATGGAAGAGAGTGGCCTTAAGGAAATCCCCGAAGCATCGGCTCTTTTTCTGCCCGATATAAGAAATCCTCTGCCGGGAGCGGTCATTTTCCCTTCGCAGGAGGGTTCCAGAACAATACTGGTGGAGATACAGAGTCTGGCAACACCCACATACTACGGGGTCCCTAAAAGAACCGTGACGGGTTTAGACTATAACAGGGTTTCACTTGTGCTGGCAGTGCTTGAAAAAAAACTCCGTTTCAACCTCAATACATACGACGTCTACTTTAATACAGGAGGGGGTCTGAGAATTTTTGAGCCTGCTGCTGACCTGGCTCTGGCAATATCCTGTGTATCCTCACTCAAAGACTATCCACCTGCGGAAGAATGCGTTTTTATGGGAGAGGTTGCTCTGACAGGCGAAATAAGGCACATAAATAATGCGGAACAGCGGATAAGAGAAGCAAAGCGACTCGGGTTCAACAAAGCAATAATACCAGAAATAAATGCAAAAGATATAAAGGAAAAATCCATTCAGATTTACCCTGTAAGGTGGTTAAAAGAAGCAATAGAAGTATCCATTAAAAAACCTTGATTTTTACTTTTTTCGGTTCTGATGTATAATACAGCATTAAGTGACAGTTAACTTTTTTACCTGTTTGTACTGGAACTGAGAAAGATTTTAAACGTTAAACTTCAATCAGACTTTTGGATTAGTGTTTAAGATTTTCACAGGAGGGGGATTATGGGATTGTATATTATAAGAGCATTTTTCATTATATTGAGCACCTTGACCGGTTATTATCTGCTTCCGGGTTCAAGGTTTGTAGGCAGTTTTGCAGGATGGCTTGGAGCCACCGTAATTATCGGGATAGAAATGGTCCTTGAAAGAGTTCCTATAAAAAAACTTATGCTTGCAGTGGGAGGACTTATAATCGGACTTATCACAGCTATTCTTCTCGCAGGATTTATTCTCCTGATACCTGTTGAAGACCCTGCGATGGTCAGCAAAATAAGGTTTGCTCTATACTTCGCCTTTTCTTATCTGGGTATAATGATTGCTTTAAGGGGTGTTGAGGAACTCGGCTTTGTTTTCCCTTTCCTTCATGGATTAAAAGAAGACGAACGTTTACTCGTCGTTGACACCAGTGTATTTATTGACGGACGGCTCTATGATATAGCAAAAAGCGGTTTCCTTGACTATATCATTATTGTTCCCAAGTTTGTCATACAGGAACTGCACGGATTATCAGACAGTTCTGGAGATATGAAGCGGCAGCGGGGGAGAAGAGGATTGGAGGTATTAAACAAGTTGCGCCGGGATGATTCTATTGACGTCAAGGTATACGACGCGGAATACCCTGATATTGAGGAAGTAGATGCAAAACTGGTAAAACTCGCCGCTGACCTGCGTGCAAACATCCTGACAAATGACTTTAACCTTTCAAAAGTGGCAGAAGTACAGAACATAAAGGTTCTTAATCTCAATACCCTTGCAACACTTATGAGGCCCAAACTTATGAGCGGGGAAGAGATTTCTCTCAAGATAATCAAGGAAGGCAAGGAAGCCGGGCAGGGCATAGGATATCTTGAAGACGGAACGATGGTTGTGGTGGAAAACTCCGCAAGGCATCTGGGTAAGATTAAAGATGTAGTTATTGACAGTGCCATCCAGACATCCACGGGCAGGATAATCTTCGCCAAGTTAAAATGATAAGTGTAATAATTGCCGGTGCTGGCCATGGTCAAAGAATCAACAAACATCCCAAAGCATTCATAAAAATTGGTGGGAAAGAACTTATTTATCACTCCCTGAACAGATTTTATAAAATAACCAAAAACATTACAGTGGTTTTACCAGAAGAGTATGTCATTGAATGGCAGAAAAAGTTTAAAGAAGCGTATAAAGGCATACGGGTGGTTAAGGGAGGAACAATTAGGCAGGATTCTGTAAAAAAAGGCCTGGACTCTTTAAAAAATACTGAAGGTATAATACTTGTACATGATGTGGCCCGGCCGTTCTTCACTGAGAAACTTGTGGAAAAGGTCGTGGAAGGGGCAAAACAATACGGAGCGTGCATTCCATATCTCCCTGTTCAGGATACAATAAAAGAGTTTGAAGGTGTATTTGTAAAAAATACCCTTATGAGGGAAAAAATTGTGCTGGTACAAACTCCACAGGCCTTTAAGTCTTCCATATTGAGAAATGCTTACCGGAAAGCATATGAGGATAATTTCTACGGCAGCGATGATGCTGTTTTGGTAGAAAGAACAGGGCTGAAGGTTTATATGACATATGGTGATAGAGAAAATATAAAAATAACCTATCCGGTTGACATTGAAATTGCAAAAGTCTTATTTAGAAAATGGGTAAAAGCAAAACAGGTAAAGGGGTAACCTATCCAAAAGGTTTTCTCGCTTCAGGACTTTACTGTGGAATAAAGAAAGAAAAAGTCAACGACCTTTCTCTGCTCTTTTCAGATAAGCCATGTATTGCCTCCGGCACCTTCACAACAAACAGATTCAAGTCTTACAGTTTAATATGGAGTATGAAAAAAATCCACTGCCCGATACAGGCGGTTATCGTAAACAGCGGTAATGCCAATACCTGCAACGGCGAGGAAAATTATAACTACACCGAACTCATTGCCCGGAAACTCGCCCGGGCTCTTAAGATTAACAACGATTCCGTTCTTACATCTTCCACAGGGACAATAGGAAAAGCACTCCCTTACGAAAAAATTCTTAGTTCAATACCAGCGCTTATAAGCAAACTAAGTGTGGAAAACCATAATGAAGCGGCAAAAGGTATTATGACAACAGACCGGGTTTTAAAAGAGTTTCAGGTTGATACAGGAATTAAGGGTAGAAGTAAAGAAGTTGCCATAGGGGGTATGACAAAAGGAGCAGGGATGATAAACCCTTCTATGGCTACGATGCTTGCTTTCATAACTACAGACGCGGTAATAGACAGGGATTCTCTTGATGCAGCACTAAAAGAGGCTGTTGAAGATTCATTCAATATGATTACCGTTGACAATGACAACAGTACCAATGATATGGTGGTATGTCTTGCAAACGGCTCAGCCGGCAATAAAAGAATTCACCTGAATACTGAAGAATATAAAAAATTCTCCTCTTCATTAAAAAAGGTTTGTACGTATCTTGCCAGAATGATTGCTTCAGATGGAGAAGGTGCTGGTAAACTGATAGAGGTGAGAGTGAATGGGGGATGGTGCCTGAAAGATGCAAAAAGAGTGGCAAAGAAGGTAGCAGGTTCTAACCTTGTAAAGGCAACAATTTACGGATGTCTACCCAACTGGGGAAGAATTTTATCCTCCATAGGTTCCACAAACGCAAAGATTGATACGAAGAAAATAGAAGTATCTATATGTGGAGTAAAAGTCTATGATGGCAACCCCGTAAAATATGATGAAGAAAAACTGAAAGAAATGATGGGCAAGAACGAGATAATCATTGATATAGACCTTAAAAAAGGCAGGTTTTCAGCAACAGGATGGGGTTGCGACCTTACTGAGGAATACGTTACAATCAATAAGGAATAATGGGATAAAATGATAGCACGAATGAAAAAGTTTCACCTGTTTTTCAGCGGAGACCCCTCTGTAATATTTAAAAAATTACAGAAAGAAGGACTGGTTGAAATAAATGCACTGCCTGATAGGTTTGGCTTTGAGAATCTTGCTGTATCAGAATCAGGAACTGAAGACATATTTCAAAAAGCCGAGTTTTTGAAAAACCTGGTGAAAAGGGTTGAGGGTAAGGAAGTATCCGGGAAGGTTGTCATTTCGGAAAACCAGGAAAAAAAGGTTCTGAGAAATTTTCCACTTGAAGAAACATACGAAAAATTCTCCCTGTTATTGAGCGAATACGAAAGGAGAGAAAAGATTGAAAAGAAACTCATCGTTTTGAAAGAAGAATTACTTCCATTACATCAACTTGAAGTTATCCCATCAGACCTTTTCTCAATGAAAAATTTTTCATTCTGCCTCTTTGCACTTGATAAGAAAAAAAAAGGGGGGCGTGTGGTTCTCGTCACCCCCTTCCCCGACACGGAGATTGCACACTAGTCGCGGTCGCTGG
>CAYORP010000234.1:0-16383 GCA_964406415.1 uncultured bacterium | reverse complement strand
TGTCCCGATACCATTAAGTATCGGAACTTCGTAGCGCCTTGAATTGTCATCAAATCTGAGCTTCCAGATTGTCAACTAATTTACTGCGGCTGTATTAGTTCAGTGGTTGCATGATTCGGGCATATCCTTGAATTCAGATGCGGAACGAACCTGTTTGCAGACCCTCATAACATTTCCACCGATAATCGCCGAAATCTGTTTTTCGGATAGACCTCTCTGGACGAGTCCTACAGTAAAAAGAGGCCAGTTGGTCCATGCAAGACTTCCTATCTTTTCAGGTTTATGCCACTTCTTATCAAAAAGAGGGTCATCCTTGGACCAGAAAGATTCCCATGGTGTTCTTCTGGGAGATGCAGGAACTTTTGCACGTTCTTTTTTTAATGTTTGCGGAACATATCCATGGTCTGTTCCTATTGATACGTGCTCGGCTCCAAACTTCTTTACGGCATAGCATATATGGTCAAGGAAAGCGTTTATGTCTCCGCTTCCTCCGAGAAAGGCAGGCACAGCACATATTCCTATGTATCCGCCTGTGTCAGCAATAGCAGAAATAACCTCATCTTTTTTTGCCCTCGGATGTTCTCTCAAAGACATACATACTGAGTGGCTTGCCACCACAGGAGAAGATGAGGTTTTGCATGCTTCAAAAGATGTTTGCTGTCCGCTGTGGGCTACATCAACAATAATCCCCGTCCTGTTCATTTCCCTTACGACTGTTTTGCCGAAATCGCTCAATCCAGCATTTGCTGGTTCAATACAGCCATCGCCTATCAGGTTTCTCCTGTTGTAGGTTAAATGCATCATGCGTATACCCATCTGAAAGAAAATTTTTATGTACCTTAGTTCTTCTTCAACAGATACAAATTCACCCGTTAACGGAACACCGTTCCCGGTGAAACAAAGACAGTGTGCCTTTTCTTTTTTTGCAGAGATTACCTCTTCCGGATAAATAATCTTTCTTATCGCCGGTTTCAGCATATCAGTTGCCCATGTGAATCTGGCAAGTCTCTTGAGTAACCGATTTGCCAGATTGCTCTCTTCTCCCGCATTCTGCATAACACAGGTTACTCCTGATGCCTGCCATGCCTCCATATATTCTTTGTGAACTCTCTTATCATGAACAAATCCGGTCATCATCATATCTTCGGTCAGGTCCTGCATTTCTGCACCTGACGCCCCATTTTTAAGTGCTCCTTTAAGGAGTTTTCCACTGACAGAGGCAACAGGGGCAAATCCGTATGAATCCCATACGATAGATTCTCTGTGAATCTTCAGTCCATGTTCCAAATCCTTTCTTGAGGGTTTTAGAACATTAAGAGCCATTTCTCTATAATCCTGCATTTTTTGGTCCATTGTCTATCCCCTTCAGTATTCTTATCCGTAAACTGTAAAATCTTGATAAATGTTTCAGTTTATGATAACATCATACCACTTAAAATGAGGAGATACAATGTAACTGTTCATGGCAAGGGGGGATATTAATGAAAAGGAAAGCAACCGTACTCAAAAAACAGAGACAGGAAGCAAGAAGAAGAAACTATAACAGGATGAAGAAGAACAGGATTAAAACATCTGTAAAAGGAGTTAAAAAATCCATTCTCAGCAAGGATGGAAAAAGCGATGAATTATTGAAAAAAGTCAACAAAGAGATTGATAGGTCTGCAGCGAAAGGTGTAATCCATAAAAATACTGCCGCAAGAAAGAAGAGCAGACTGGCAAAGTTTAAAAACAAGTTTGGCGTTAGTACAGAAAAATTAACTGAATAGATAAAAAAGGAATATTTCCAGTTCAGAGCCAGGATGTACCTGTCCGGTTTTCAGATTAAAATCCAGTTGTTGTAATTTTTTATACTTGTTCAGGGTTTGTTTATCAACCTTTTTCTGCTTTCTTACAATATTTCTCAGGTACATAAGTCCGGCGCTTATGACGGTTCTGAAATCTTTTTCGTTGTTTTTGAGATGTTCTCTGAATAGACAGACAAGTCTTTCTCCGTCATCCCTTGTACCCATTTTATAAATTCTTTGAAACAGCCCCGTAAAATCCTTTTCTGCAGCAACGTCAATATATTTGTTCAGAGGCTGTTTTATGCTCTTGCCGCTCACAATAAGACAGATGTGTTGTAGAGGTTTATCAAAATACTCTTTTAGTAATTCACAGTCGGATTTTAACAAATTTTCCGAATTTTTGACATGCAGGATTTTTTTTGTGGAAAAAAACGGCAAAAATTCCGTTTCTTCAAGGATTTTTACGGCTGGTGTTTCACCGGCGAAAATAGTTTTTATGTCAAAATCTTAAACCTTATATTTATTGATAAGATGGTTCTTCAACTCTTCTGTTTTGTCCGGATGTTCAAGTATTATATAGTTTTCAGAATTTTTCTTTTTCATTTTTTTCCAGAAGATAAATATAGATTTTGTCGGACAGTTTCTTAGATGTTTTTTGCAAAATATCCTCTTCTTTATATTCTCTGGCTAAAGGGACCGATAGTGTGTCTTTAATTGTAACGGGAGTGAATTTCCCCCCTTTTTTAGATACTGCAACTTCAACTTCAATCTGGAACTTCGCTACGGTTATTTCATCTCCACCTTCCTTTGAAAAGAACAGCGGCAGGCGTTCCCATTTTTTTATCTCTATATGCATTAAATATTCCGCTGCCTTTTCCTGATTGACAGGTGAAAATTCGGGGTACTCAATGAGTGTCTGCCTGAGTTCTTTGTTAAGATAAATGTCTATGTTCGGTTGCAGGGTTGAATTAACTATGGGGCGAAGAAAAATCTTTTTGCCGGTTGCAGCAATAAATTTGTATCCACATCCACTAAAAATAGGAATCAGACTAATCAGCAGTATTAATCTTTTCAGCCGAGATTTTGCCATATTCGGTTTCCGGATAATTCTCGTGTATTATTTTGTAGTAGTATTGTGCAGCGTTTTTTTTCCCAGCCCGTTCATAGTAGGTTGCGATTTCAAAGTATTTTTTTGCCTCATTGCGGGTAATTCGGTTTTGTATTTCAATGACTTCATTTTTATAGGTACTGTTGGGGTATAAAGAAAGGAAGGTGTCTATTTTGGTATTTATCTTTTCATATTCTTTCGGGTCTGTTGTAACAGCAGGTAGCATGAGAGAATCAGTTTTTATGATATAAAAACGGGCCTCTTCAACAATTGCAGGTTCTGTGTATCTTTCCGCAGTCGTTATAAAAATATTCTCTGCTTTTTCGTATTGACCTGCTTCAAGATAGAACCTACCAAGTTTAAGAGATTTTCTGGCGGCATCTTCGGTATAAGGGTTATTCTCTATTACTGTAGCGAGCATATCGCCCTTCTGTTCTTTGCCGAAGATTAACAGATGAAATGACTGTTTCTGGAGTTCTTTTTCTGCTATGGAAGACTGTTTTTTTATTGCGTCAAATACCAGAGGTGACTGCGGATACCTGTCTAATATTTTCTGGTAGTACTCAAAGGCTTCCTTTTGGTCACCTGTTTCCTGAAAAATCTCTCCAAGGGCAAAACATGAAGGAGCCGCATATTCTGAATCTGGGTAGTGTTTCAACAACTTTTGATATTCTCTGATAGCGTTATTAATTTCTCCCAGTTTTTGGAACTGTTCAGCCCATTCAAATTGTTCTTTCGGTGTATCCTTGACTGCATATTTAGGATTTATCCATCTCCCTGTTTCAGGTGTCCATTCCCAGAAAGAAAAACAAACGGTAGTTAAAAAAAGAAAAACTACAAGTATCGTTGCTTTTTTCATTACCTTTATATCCTTTATCTTTCCTGCCCCGCTTACCCTGCATTTTCAGCGGGAAGGAAGTATTAACTTTCCATATTATAGTTTTTTTACTCCACACTGTCAATCTCCATATCTCCCAGAATTATGGAATGAGAGTAATTCATCCTCAGTCATAGATTATTGATATCTTTTATATCAAGATAGTTTGGACCTTTTTTTACATCTACCCTGAGTGGAACCTTAAGTTTTAAAACGTTTTCCATTATGCGTTTTACGTTTTCAAAAATTATCTCTTCTTCTTCAGGAACAACTTCAAAAAGCAATTCGTCATGAATCTGAAGAACCATCTTGCTTCTCAAATTTTCTCTTATAAAATATTTAAAAATGTTGTTCATCGCAAGTTTGATTAAGTCTGCTGCCGAGCCCTGTATGGGCATATTTATTGCTGCCCTTCTGGCAAACTCCTTGCGGTTTTTATCCGAACTCTGTATATCGGGGAAATATCTTCGCCTTTTAAGTATCGTTGAAACATAACCGTTTTTTTCAGCATCTGAAACGGTTTTCTGAATGTATTCTTTTACTCCCTTGAATTTTCTGAAGTACTCACTTATGAAATTATCTGCCGTATTTACCGGTATATTGAGTTGCTTTGCAAGTCCGTATGGACTCATTCCATAGATTATGCCGAAGTTTATTGTCTTTGCTATTCTTCTGCTGTCCCCTTGTTTAAAAACTTCAAAGGATGATGGAAAAAGCGAACTTTCTCCTGAAAAGAGTATGCTGGCGGTTTCCTGATGTATGTCCTTGTTGTTTCTGAACCCGTCAATAAGATAGTCGTCCCCTGAGAAATCAGCAAGTATTCTCAGTTCAATCTGACTGTAGTCAAAAGAATACACAATGTTTCCTTCTTCACAGCAGAATGCTCTTCTTATTTTACTCCCTCTGTCAGTTCTCACAGGAATGTTCTGAAGGTTTGGATTACTGCAACTGAGTCTTCCCGTGGATGTTGATATCTGACTGAAGTTCGGGTATATCCTTCCTGTCGTTTCGTTTATAAACGGAATTAATCCTTCAACGTATGTGGACTTAAGTTTAAAAATCTCCCTGTATTCAAATAATAGTTTGGGTAAGGGATGTAAATCTGCCAGTTCTCTCAGAACCGCAGTATCCGTTGAAAAACCTGTCTTGGTTTTACGTTTTACGGGCAGGTTCAGTTTTTCAAACAATATGCTGGATAATTGCTGTGGAGAGTTTATGTTAAAAACCTCACCGGCTGACTGATATATCTTATTTTCCAGTATTTCCAATTCATTGTTTAACTCAGAATTCAATTTAGAAAGAATACCTCTGTCAGTTTTTATGCCATTTATTTCCATCCATGCCAGTGTCTGAATCAGAGGCATTTCCACCTTACTGAACAGGTCTTCCATATCCAGACTTTTAAGCACCTGCGTATATTTTTTTATCAGTGAAAACACGTTATTTCCATTATTGATTACCTTACCGGACAGGTGTCTGGCTATTGCGAAGTCAAAAGATGGATTTTTAAGTGTTATTTTTTTACCTGCAAGTGTGGTGATGAAACTTTTCAGGTGAAAGCCGTATTTCTCAATTTTTTCATCTTCAAGTACTTTCCTGTATTTCTCCGGTCTGGTTTTTATGTCCTGCATCCTGATAGATTCCCCGGTGGATAACGTCAGGATGTCTTCCTGTGGCCAAAACTCCGTTATAGATGGATATAACTCTTTCAACTGCCCTGCAAGTTTCCTGAATTCCAATCTTTCAAAGGTTTCAAGCAGTTCTTTTACATCCGGAGGGGAAATCTGTATATTTTTAATCGTTATGTCTATATCTACGTCTTTATGCAGAACTGCAAGTTTTTTACTGAGGATTGCATTTTCTCTGTTTTCCTCAAGTTTTCTTTTCAGACTATCAGAACCGAGGGTATCTCTCTCCTCCAACAATTTTTCAACAGTTTCGTAGTCCTTAAGTAGTTTCAACGCTGTTTTTTCCCCTATGCCCGGAACCCCTGGTATGTTATCGGAAGAGTCTCCTGCAAGGCCTATGATGTCAGGCATCTTTTCGGGAGAAAGACCGTATTTCCTTATAAAATCGCTTAAAAGCAGGGTCTTCCAACCTGCAGGGTTTAAAATTAGCACGTTTTCATCAAGTACCTGCATAATATCCTTATCCATGGTAACTATTATTATTTTACAGTTCTGACTTTTAAATCTTTCAGTAAGAGTTGCAATAAGGTCATCTGCTTCATATCCCTCCTTTTCCATGTATCTAATACCAAGCAGGAGAGCCATCTTTTTTATCATCGGTAGTTGTGCCACAAGTTCCTCAGGCATAGGTTTTCTCTGTGCCTTATAACCGGTAAAAACATCATGGCGTAAGGTTGGTTCTTTCAGGTCAAAGAAGACACACATATACTCGGGGTTTTTATCCTTCAGAATTTTCAAAAGGGTGGTTGTGAAACCGTAAATTGCATTGGTGAGTTGTCCGGAAGATGTTCTCAGGTCTTTGATTGCGTAAAAAGAACGGTATACAAGTGCACTCCCGTCTATAAGATATATCTCTGTCATTTTACCTCAAAATTTCCTGAAAATTGTAAGATGTCACTTCCGATTTTCTCTCCCGACAGGGGAAAGAATTAAAGTAATGGAGGTCAGTCAACTTTTTTTACTGTTGTGAGTTCCATTTCGGTACTGAGCAAAAAGTTTTTTTCTTTATTCCTGTGCATCCTGAACTCGGGGATATATATAGTATCTCCTGAGGTTTCAATTTTATAAAGGAAGTCATACATCTGTTTCAGGGTTATATCTTTCAGGGTTAATTTCACGCGTTCTATACTGAAACCCTCTTTTATTGAAACAGGAAGAGGTTGAATCCCATCAATGTTTTTTTCAAGGTTCTGGTTTGTTATCAGGGCGCCGGTATACGAAAATAATGAAAAACCTTCTCTGGCTATTTTAACAGTATTTTTATCTTCCGTACTTTCCTGCTCTTTGTATTCTGTACAGAGTTTCTGAAGGGTTTCAAATTCACTTTCTTTTTTAACTATAGAACTGTTCAGATAATCTATCCTGTTTTTTCCCGGTAAATATAGAAAACGGTACTGGATGATAAGCAAAAAAATTAACATCAGTGCAAAAAAGTTTTTATTAGTCATATTTTTTTATTCCAAGGGTTATGTCAAAGTTCACCCTGTTTCTGGCATTGAAAGATATCAATCCCATATTCTTAACGGTAAATTCCTGCGATTTCTCTATCTGCTCTTTTATTTTTTCCAGTGAACTCAACGACCCCGTATTGCCTGAGATTGTCAAAGTATTGCCTGCAACATTGAACTGTTCTATAGAAGCATCTTCAGGAAAGAGAACTGTTATGTCTGCCATAATCTGCAGTATTGAAGGATATCCGGATACGACGCTACTGACTTTTTTCTGTTCCACGATTTTCCCTTTAATCTGTGCGAGTGGGTCTACGATTTTGGTCACTTCAGGGCAGGTTGCCATAAAGACTTCTTCCATCTTCCTGTTCAATTCGTTTATGCGCTTTTCTCTTGAGGAAATCCTGAAGTACGGGGATGCTGACAGGGCAATGCCTATAACAAAGATTAAAAGCATAACTGTACTGTACACAGGTATCTTTCTAACCTGATGCAGTTTTTTAAACCTGAAGGGTTTTTTATAAATTTTTGTGGCAAGAAGGTTGTGGAAAAGGAAAGGTTTTTCCGACTCCTTAATAGTTTCCACATCCTCAATGGATTTATCTGGAATATCTATGTTCTCTCTGATGCTCCCTTCTGCAAAAGCGAATATCCTGAATAATTTTACACCGGATAGGATGTTCAAGAGCAAATCTCTTGTTTCAGTGGTTGAGGGCTTCTCTAAACTGTATGAATAAGAGCCCATAAGGATTCCGTCCTGTATCAAATTAACTAAAATATAGTTCTGGATTCCGTAAATGCTGGCATAGTTTTTTTCCGATGTATATCGACTGATAAAAAGATTAAAAATCAGCATGTCCGAGAAGAACAGAATTTTTGAATTGTACTTCAAGGCAAGTTTTTTCCAGAAATCATACCTTGTATTTTTTAAGGCATAGACATGGACTGTACTTCTATTTTTCCCTGATGTATGGAATTCAAAAGAATAATAATAGTTTCCTCTTGCTTCAGGCAGGACATTTTCCATCTCGCCGGGCAGAACAAGCATGATTTTTCTTTTGCCGGTGAAAGGGAATTCCAGTTTTCTGAAAAGTATGTCGGGTTTGGACAGTATCACGTTTATAACCCCGGGGGAATTCTCAGCAAGTAACTGTTCAATATCTTTTTCTGGAATAACCCCTTGTTTTTTCCCCGCGTTTCCCTCTATAGAGTAGATAATACTTCCCTGCAGTGGATAAAAAATAATGGTTTTCATCTGATTTCATTCCTCACTGTGTACATCTTTTTATCATCTGCCTTTATATATCCCTTTACCTGTTTCTTTATTTCCACATTGTCGGATGCGATTACTTCAACAGTAAAATAGACGCCCTTAAAAACAATGAGTCTTTTGTTTTTGAGATACACCTTTCTATTCACTCTTATGAGAAATTTTTCGTCTATCGGTCTTTGCGTTCTTTCTTCAACTATTCTATCTGTGTTTTCGGATGTGAATCCGATTGCATTCAATATTTCAGGCCTGCAGGTATTTACATTAATTTTACCATCTGAAAAGAAAGTTATAAAATTTACCAGACCTTCTATCCCTTCTTCACTGTTACCGTAAACTATCTCTTCTGTAAAATCTCTTATCAGCAGAAGTTCTTCAGTCGTATAAATATTTCTGTTCGGTGGTGTGTAAGATAAACCTGCAGTGTTGTAATAAAAGTCTTCCGCTCCGCCGGGTCTCTCCAGTTTATCTTCATCTATCCAGTCAAGAATTGATGAGCATAAATTTTCAGGATAACCCAGAACGACAAAAAACCTTTTAAATATCTCCATTAACAGAGTATTTGTCTTCCCCTCTTCTTCTCCAAAAATCATATTCGGATTTATTCGGGCATTCTGGTCCTCAATCTTCAAATGCAGATTAATACCTTCAAATTCATACTGTTTTTCAACTATGGAAGGGTTCTCATCAATGTAGTTTGTGTCATAGGATTTTTTATCCGCCCTGATTATTTCCTTCCCGATTTCAATGCCCATCTCAGCGGCGTTTTCAAGCAATAGATTCTGGCTGCTTGTGGCAAAAGAATCTGTATAATTTTTTGTCATGGATTGAAAAAGTATGACCAAGGTGGATATTGCTACCGTAAAAATTAGAACCAGAACCAGAATTATTCCATCATTTTTTTTCTTCAGCATCATATTTTTCCCTATAAAGGTATACCGGGAAGAAAATTTTTTCTCCTGCATAGTCAAGTTCAACGGCAACCGCGGTGACTTTTTCCATATCCGCAGTCTCTGACCACTTTTCGCCTTCGTAAAAAAAGAAATCAATACTGTCAGTCTCTTTCAGAACGGGGAATACAAATGAGTAACCGTCAATGAGATTCTCCTGCTTCCGGAAAAGAGTTTCTCCATTATCTAACGTGGCTTCGGTGAAATAGGTTATTTTCACGGGGTATGCATATGTTCCTTTTGTAACAAATGAGATTTGTTCCCTGTCAAGGTAGAAATTCTCATCTTCCTGAGTATGGATGATGCATTTTATTTCTTTGTTAAAACCTTTCAGAAATCTGAAAACAATCTCGGATGACTGCATTCTTCTTTGCAGTTCCGAAGAACTCCTGCTTATGGAAAAAAAGGTTAAATAAACAAGGCTGAAAACTATGAAAATGAGGGTTGTTGTAATCAATATCTCAAGTAATGTGAACCCCTGCTGTTCAGCATAATTAGTGCCATTATGATAGAACCATCCTTTTTGTTTATTCATTGAGTATTTCAACATCCTTTTCTTCTGTTTGCAAAAAAGGCGTCAGGGTTGAAAACCTGATATTTCCCGAATCCAATATAAGTTTATAGGGGATAAAGATAAGGTCGTATTCCGTATCTGTTATGCTCAAATCGGAAAGTTTTAGGGACCATTCATAATTTTCAAAAGGCTCATCAAAAGAGCCGCTATCTTCCTTAACCCCTTCTTCCATTTCTATTTTCAGTTCTTCAATTTTCAACGTAGATAATAAAATGCTGTTTTTCTGTTCGGTTGTTATCTGGACGTGCCGTACTGAAGACAGATATATCTGGAGAGATACCGTTCCGACTATGGCAAATATTGCCAGTGCAATCAGTACTTCCAGCAGAGTAAATCCCTTAACTGGAACAATAGAGTGATATAATTTTTCGTGTACTCTCTTTTTCCGAGAAGAAGAGGATAAAGATGATGGCAGCCGCTCCATTTTCTCTTTTTTAAAGTGGAATATGTTCATTAAAATCAACTTCTCCTTTGAGTATCTCCGGGGAAGATAGATATGGATTTATAAACAGGGTGTAGGTCTCGTTCACATCTGTATCAAATATTGAAATAAGTCCGAATTCTTTCCTCCCGTCTGGATACATCTTAAAAGAAAGCGTCCCGGTGAAAACTTCCTTTGTTGAATTTTTAGCCTTTTTAAAAATAAGACGTGTCTTTCTTGGAATGGATTTGTATTCCTCTTCTGTTAAAAATTCATCAGTTATAGGAACAGATTTTTCTGTCCAGAATCTCCGGCCATCAAGGTCTATAAAGAAAAAAATAGGTTCCTTTTGCTTCAGGGATTCTTTTGCTGCGCCGCTTATTGCATCAGCGATTTCAAAAACCTCTTCATTTTCTCCTTCAGGCAGAAAGTTCTTGAGAACGGGGAAACTCAGATAAAAAAAAAGCCCATAATTATTATGACCACCATCAGTTCTATAAATGTATAACCGTTAGTTCTTTCAGATTTGTGAGCTTGATATGTCCGCATCTACTCCTTCTCCCCCTTCCCTTCCGTCTCTACCCATAGAAATAATCTCATAGTCCTCTCCGTGTTTCCCCGGACTTAAATATAGATAATCGTTTCCCCATGGGTCTTTGGGTAAAACTTTTTTTTCAAGGTAGCCATCTTCACGCCACTTACTGGGAATTTTTCCTGAAGTTGGTTTTTCAACAAGTGCCTGCAATCCCTGTTCTGTTCCGGGATAAAAGCCGTTGTCAAGGTAAAAAAGTTTCAGCGCCTGTTCCAGATTTTTTATCTGAAGTTGGGTGGCTGTTACCCGTGCCTCGTCAATTCTTCCGAAGAATCTGGGCATAACAATCATAACAAGAGTACTGAGGATTACTATTACAGCCATCAATTCTATGAAGGTAAACCCTTTCTTTCTGTCTTTCTGATGCAGTATCATTTTCCACTCCTTTATTTTGCCCTTTCCCCCTTATCTGATTGACTGGCTTATCTGGAAAATAGGAAGCAGGACTGCAAGTACTATAATTCCGACAACTCCTCCCATAAAAACAATCATAACGGGTTCAATAAAATTGACCAGTCTTGTTGAACTCTGGGAAACCTCTTCTTCGTATATTTCACCTATCTTGTTGAACATTTCAGTCAGTGTTCCGCTTCTTTCACCTGCCGTAACCAGTTGTGTGACAAGATATGGAAAATGCTTGGTGTTTTTGAAAGATACGGAAAGCGACCCACCTTTTGATAGAAGTTCAGTAATTTCCTTTATATCTTTTTTTAACGATGGACTTGAGATTACCTGGCTGGCAATCTTAAGGGATTCTATGATATCAACTCCACCTTCTATCAGGGTTGAGATGGTTTTTGAAAAAAGGATTATTTCCCTTTTGAGCAACAGGTTATTTAATATGGGAATCCGGAATCTGAAGAAGTCGTTGATTCTGGCTCCTTTATCCGTGGCCATAAACTTTTTCCCGATATAGTAAAAGACAATAAGTAACAGGGTTATGTAGAACCATCCTTCCTTAAAGAGATTGCTTATCTTCATCAGCATAATTGTAGGCAGCGGCAGAACTATGTCTATCTGTGTGAATATTCTGGTAATTGTAGGTGTCACGAAAGAAAGCAGGAAAATTAAAACCGCAATGGAGACAATAAGCATAAATACGGGATAACTCATGATACTTTTGATTTTGTTTTTAAACATCTGTCTCTTTTCAAGAAAATCTGAAATCCTGAGCAGTATTTTATCCAGAGTACCGGTTTCTTCACCCACACGTACCATAGATACTATCATTTCGGGAAAGATTGCAGGAAAATCTCTCAGTGCTTCAGAAAAACTTTTTCCCTCACGTATTTTTTTTTGAATATCCCCAAAAACTCTTTTTAACCTGCCGTCTTTCATCTGTGAGGTAACACCTGTAAGACATTCATCAAGAGGAAGTTTGGAACTTACAAATGTGGCTAATTCTCTTATTGCAAGGACTATGTCGGTCTCTCTTATCCCGAAGTTTAAAAATGGAGATGGAGAGATTTTTTCAGACACCTGAATAACATATAGCCCTTTTTCTTTTAGCGATTTTTTTATCCTGCTTATATCTTCACCTTCTACTCTGCCAGAAATCCTTTTCCCACGTTTGTCCAGTCCTACATATGTATATGTGTTCATAACGAAAAGATACAATACGCTCTGCCTCCCGCTGGGTAGGTAAACTGCTATATGTTTTTAATCTTCTGCCTTCAGCATCTGTTACTTTACGGCGTTAACCTGCTTTTCGTATTCAGAGAGGACTTTTTCCTGCATATAGTCTCTAAATGCCGTTTTGATGGGATGGGCAAGGTCTCTATGTTGTTGAGAAGGTGTAAAACTTTCTTCATCAACAGGGTTGAGCGCAGCACCGCAGGACCCGCAGAATTTGTTTGAAATGGGATTTTTAAAACCGCATTTCGGACAATCCCTCTGCATTTTCTTACTTGGCATCGCGACGAAAAGACCTTTTTTACCCTCTATGATTCTTATGTCTCGAACCACGAATGAATCGTCAAAGGTCACGGAAGCATAGGCTCTTAATCTACTGTTAGGTCTACCTACGAGAGATATTCTTGTTTCAGTAATTTCCATCGGCTCCTCCTTTTCTAAGAAGTTTGTATGCTTTCAACAATGTGACTTGTCCATCCTGCGATTTTTAACATACGAGTTTTTTCTTCTGCCTCCCTCCTGTTCAGAAAAACGGAAAAAAGAGCCCCGCCGCTCCCTGAAGCGAAAAATTTCTTCCCGGTTTTTCCCTGTAAAAAATTTCTCACCTCCCTGGCCTTTTTGTATAAATCAAAATAAGCACCTTCTAATCTGTTATCAATACTGCTTTCAATACTGCTGATGTCCCCTTTCTCAATGCTTTCAGTTAAAAGTTTAATTTTTTTATCAGATTCTGTCAAGTTGCCCTGTAACCCCAGATTATCAAAGTACGTATAGATCTTTTTTGTTGAAATTTTTAAAGAGGGTATTATGACATAATAAACAAGTGGCCGTTTAAATGTAACCCTGCTGATTTTTTCGCCAAATCCTTTCATAATGCAGCGTCTTCCGTGGATAAATAGAGGAACATCCTTACCTATTTCAGAACCGATTTCAATGAGTTCTTTCTCTGTAATAGAGATATTCCAGAGTTTTACAAGAGATTTCAGAGTTGATGCAGCATTAGAACTGCCACCTCCCAATCCGCTGCCGGGAGGAATTTTTTTGAATATTTTTATGCTGACTGTTTTTCTTACATTGAATAAGGATTGAATGAGTGCAATGCTTTTTGTGACAGTATTTTCGGAAGGAATATCCAGTTTCGGGTTAAAGATTACCCTGTTGGATGATGACTCCTGTATTTCAATGGTATCATACAGAGTTACTATATCAACCAGCGATGCTAATCTGTGAAAACCGTCTTTTAAATTCCCTATTTCCAGAAAAAGGTTAATCTTTGCTGGTGACAGAACTTTCATCATTTTTCATTTTTACTTCAGGTTTTTTTGCCACCTTAACCAGAGCAGGTCTCAGGACCTTATCATGCAGTAAGTACCCGCTCCTTTCCTCTTCAATAATGGTTCCTTCTTTGTGTTTGGAAGTTTCCACAATTTCAGATGCTTCATGAATTTTGGGGTCAAACATCTTACCAACAGTTTCAATCTTTTTTACACCGATACAGTTAAGAAGTTTTGTAAATTCACTCTTCAGCATCTCCAGACCTTTGTGGATTGTCTCTGAAGAAGGGGTCTTTTCCATCTGCTTTATTACTCCTTCAAATATATCGTCAAATGGTAGCAGTTGCATAACAAGATTTTCCGTGCCAAATCTGAATATCTCCTGCTTTTCCTTTTCTGTCCTCTTCTTATAATTGTCAAACTCTGCCGCAGTTCTTAAATATCTGTCTTTGATATCAAGAATCTGCGCATCCAGTTTTTCTATGTGGGATTCCATCTCCTTTACTCTTTTAGACTCTTCTTTCAGTCTGTGCAGGTCATACTCCTTTATGTGGATAATTGGTTCATCCTGTATTTTATGTTTTTTTCTCATCCTATACTCCAGATTTCCCGTAACTTCCATTATTTACCTGTTTCAGTAAATAAAACCCATACGCCACGGAGGCCAGTAAGTAAAAAGTGCTTTTCCGATGAGATTTTTTTCCGGGACAAATCCCCAGTATCTACTGTCTTTACTGTTTATGCTGTTGTCCCCAAGAACATAATAACTGCCCTGGGGAATTTTAACCTCCGTTTCGTTACCGTAGTAACCCTCACTGTAATAATACCTTACCACAATTTTTTCATCTTTAACTTCCTCTCCGTTGATATATATCCTGCCATCTTTAATCATAACCTTTTCGCCAGGCAGACCTATCATTCTTTTAACAAAGTCTCTCTTGGGTTCTTCAGGATATTTGAAGATTACAACCTCTCCTCTCTTTGGGGGCCGTATTCTGTAAATAATATTATTGGACAGGAGCCTGTCACCTACCTTCAGGGTCGGTACCATTGAAGTTGTGGGTATCTTGAAATTTCCTATGAAGAAAAATCTGACAACAAGTGCAATAGCCACAGCCCATAAAAGCGATTTAAACCAGTCAAACGCCTCTTTTTTAATCCTTTTTCTTTTTATCTCCATAGGGTTCCTCTAAAAAATACAGATAAAATTTTACCTGTTCTTTGTCTTTATAGCAACTGTTTTTTGTAAACCGAAATGTAATCTTTCATCATTCTGTCAAAAGAAAAAAACTCCTCAACTCTTTTCTTTGCGTTTCTTCCCATCTTTTCCCGCAGGTTTTTGTCCCCTAACAGTTTGATGATTGCGGATGCAAGTTTTTGAGAAGATTTATCGTATATTAACAGTCCACTCAACTCATTTTCAATGATGTAGATACTATCCCCTGCTGAAAAAGCGATGCAGGGTTTGCCTTCACTCATTGCCTCAAGCAAACTTACCGGACAACCTTCCCATAGGGAGGGTAATACATAAACGTCAAACAGCCGAATTACGCTTATGGCATCTTTTATAAACCCCGTGAAAATAAACCTATCGGCAATCCCCAGTTTTTTCGCCTCAACTCTCAAACTTTTTTTCAGTTCCCCCTCACCTGTGATTACAAACCTTGTATCTGGAAACCTTTCAAGCACCATTACCGCTGCCTTGAGCAGATATATATGCCCTTTGGGTTTACGCAGATTGCCAACAGTTCCGACGATAAATTCTTCCGGGGATATGCCAAAATATTGCCTTGAGAAAGAGGTTGATACAGGAGTTTTTTTAATGCCGTTGGGTATTACCAATATTTTAGAAGGAATGATACCGGCTTTTTTAACAAGTGCATTTTTACCCGAATAGGAATTAGATATGATTATATCTGTCCACCTGGAGGTAATGCGGTCTATAATCCAGTGATACTTTTTTCGCCACTCGTCCGTACTTCTTTGAGATGATATAACAAACTTGATTTTCAGCAGTTGTCCGCACAGTCTTCCCGTTAAGTTACCATAAAATAGAAAAGAGTGGAGAATGTCAGGACGCTCTTCCTTTACTGTTCTTAACATCCTTAAAAACTGAAATGGATTTTTTTTAAGGTTGAAGATGTGAACATCAACCTTTCTTTTTTTAAGTTCTTCTGTAAACCTGCCCCGTCCCTTTATGGTAAAAACAGATGGAGGATAAAAAATATCTGCAGGCAGACTTTCAAGCATTGCCAGCAACATCTTTTCCGTTCCGCCTATCTCCGAACTTGGAATAACATAAGAGATTTTTATTCGTTTTTTATCTTCCATAAAAAGGCCTGAGTGGTAATGAAGGGATATTCCTTTTTATTCTTTCAATTGCCAGAAGCGCGTTGACCCCGGCTTTTGGATATGCCGTCCATCCGGTTGATACCTTGACAGTTTTAATCTTTTTAATTTCTTCGGGAAGTACGTCAATACCCGGGCCTGTTAAAAAAATCTTTTCTCCTTTGCATATCTCATACAGTTCACTGTATGTAACCGTTTTTACAGAATATATCTTACTGTAACTGAATCTTCCATTGAAAAAAGAGAGATACATTCTTTCTCTGTATGCATTGACAAGACATAAAGAAGGCATTTTAAAATCCCTTATACTGAAGAAGAGACTGCTTGCAGCATCCACACAGTATATTCTGGTATCATTCAACGAAAGTCCTTTTGCGAATCCCATCCCAAGTCTTATCCCTGTCCACAAACCGGGT
>CAYORP010000233.1:0-5050 GCA_964406415.1 uncultured bacterium | reverse complement strand
TTACATGGGAAGTTTCTCTCAAGGAGTATCTCAACCATCTCTTTTCCAACTATCCCTGCGCCTACGACAACTACATTATACTTTTTCATATTCATCATTCTCTGTTTCTTATAATTGAGTGTGCTATCACACCGGCAAAGTATGCCTTCACTATGTCAAAAGGGATAAAAGGCAGAAAACCGATGAGAAACGCTTTATAAAGAGAAACCCTCAAGAAGAAAACCAGCCATAGTGTTCCTGTTAAGAGTATGGTTCCTATTCCCAACAACATCGCAAAAATTATCTGTGTCTTTGTCCTGACTTTTTCTGTCAGCATACCTATAAGATAGGCTGCAAAAATGAAACCTATGATATATCCTGTGGTATGCCTGAAACCCATTCCTGCACCGTAGAACCAGTTTATACCTGCTATTCCTCCAATGCCATACAGCAACTGGCTCACCGCACCAGTGTTCTTACCGAGAAGCACGCCGGCCAGAAGCACCAGAAATACCTGTCCGGTTACAGGCACAGGAGTGAAAGGAAGTTTTATATATAACTGTGCGGAAACTCCTGTCAGTAAGGCAAAAGTTAAGGATAGAGCGATTTTTTTCACTGCTGTAAGAGATTCAAATATTTCATAATACCTTTTCCATGTTCTACCCCATACTGTTATAATTCTCTGTTGAGTATACATTTTCTTTTCTCTCCTCAAGATTCCCCTTTCCTCCCTTGGAAAAAGGGGGATGTGGGGGGATTTCCCATTTCCTGTACCTCCAGAGAAGACCGAATCTCTGATTGGTATTAGTTTATCATAAGAAATGGCAGTCTGACAAGGGAAGAGGGAAGTAAGTATTTATTCATTCTTGGGGAGAGAAAGGGTAAGGACATTTTGAAGGTTGCCGTTTACCAGAAGATAAAATAGATTTATTTGACTGGGAAAAGATATGCAGTTTGGACGACAGGGCAGTTGTTATAAGAAATACCCTGTTTTAGGGGGAGGGTTTGCTGTTGCGCAGGTATCTTTCCATACCTTCTGATGCAGATTTGGCATCGGCGATGGCAGTCACTGCATCAAGATTTGTATTGACTATATCTCCGCCTGCAAATATACCGGGAACAGATGTCATCCCGTTTTCATCAACCTTTACCTTCCTTCTTTCTGTGAATTCAATCTTCTTAAATATCTCCTCAGGGATAAAGGAAAAGTCAGTTCCCTGTCCAATTGCTTCTATTATCATGTCTCCTTGTAAAAACATATTTTTGTCTTCATAGAATGTGGGAGCAAACCTGCCCTGTTCATTAAAAACGCTCTTTACCTTAACACACTGAAGTCCCTTTACCTTTCCTGTTTCATTTAGAACAACTTCCCTCGGACCCCATCCGGGGTTGAACTCAACACCCTCGCTTTTTGCCTCTTCAATCTCTTCCTTTGATGCAGGCATAATATCCCAGTCTTCAAGAGATACCGTCTTTGTTGATGCTTTTCCTTCCGGGTACTGCATGTTTTGCAGGCGGAGTGCCTCTCTGGCTACGTCCATGGCAACATTACCACCGCCTATAACTATTATCTCTCTACCCACTTTCATACCTTTCCCCATTTTATTCTCCTGTAAAAAAGGAAGGGCAAGAAGGCATCTGTCAGCATTTTTGACCCCTGTTGACCTGCTCTTGGTGGTTCCTATTCCTATGAATACGGCATCATATTTGTTCTTTATTTCCTCAAATAAGATATCTTTCCCCACTGTGGTGTTAAACCTGAAGATGACTCCGAGAGAAGCAATATAGTCTACATCCTTGTCAACGGATTCCATCGGCAATCTGTATACGGGAGGGCCTATCCTCATCATACCTCCTGCCCCGGGCAAAGAATCAAATACTGTAATATCATACCCTTTAAGTTTCATAAAATATGCCAGTGACAGGCCAGCAGGACCTGCTCCGATAACAGCAATCTTTTTACCTGTCGGCTCTGCAATCCTTTGTTTTAGAGCATCTGTATAACTTTGTATGGAATCGGCAACGAATCTTTTTAACCACCTTATGGCCACAGGTTCGCCCCTTATGCCCAGTGAACATGCTGCTTCGCAGTGTTTCATACATATCCTTCCGCAGATAGAAGGCAGAGGGTTGTCTTCAAATATCTTTTTCAGTGATTCTTCGCAGTCGTCTTCATGTATTGCCTTTATGTAGTCAGAGATTTTCAGGTGTGCAGGACAGGCATCCTCACACAGTCCGCATTCCAGACAGCGGGAAGACTCTTTTATTGCCTCCTCTCTGCTGTATCCTATTACCTGCTCTATAAAGGAGAGCCTGCGTGTCTCAGGTTTTACCTCCTGCATCTCCACCCTCTGAGGTTCAAAGAGCGAGTAGTTCAGGTCAGAAGAAAAACCTTCGTAATTTTTTTTACGGTGAGAGAGACCTGCCTGAAATATGGAATACTTCTCATCAGGCAGAAAATCCTCACTGTCTATCCTCTCATTCCTGGGTATAAAGGTGAATGTATCCGTGGCAGTACTGATATGTATATAGTCTCTGGAGAGTGTTAAGGCACCGGCAGGACAGATGTCAACACACAGACCACAGAAGCAACACCTTCCATAGTCAAGTCTGGGCCTTTCATTTTTTATCCCCTTCTTCGGATTTGATTTCAACTCGGATATTTTTACCATCTCAATAGCCTGATTGGGACAGATGTCTGCACAGTTGCCACAACCCGTACACTTGTCCCAGTCATTAAGGTGAAATCCTCTGTATCTTAAGGCGGGTTCTTTAGTTTCAAAAGGGTACCTCAGCGTCACTGGTTTTTTAAAAAGATACCTTATAGCCTTAAACGGAGAAAAAAGACTTCCCCTTTTGACCTTTGAATTTTTATATATCATTTTATTACCTATCTATCTCAGGAGCAGTTACATAGAGAGATATCATAATGTTGCCGACATCAGCGATGCTTGCCCCTTTCAAAATCTTTTCCAGTATAACCAGCCCGTGTGTATAAGAAGGCGTCTTAAAGTGTACCCTGTAAGGCTTATCACCGCCGTTGCTGACCATATAAAGCCCCAGTTCACCGCGTGAAGATTCAATCCTTACATAGGTTTCACCTTCAGGTATCTTCCACTTGAAAGGATTGGGCGTTTTGTTGTATACCTTACCCTCGGGCATACTGTCAAGAAGTTTGAATATCATATGGACGCTCTCAATCATCTCATCCCTTATTACCAGAACCCGGGAATATGCATCACCGTCTTGTCTTGTCGGTATCTCAAAATCAACACAGTTGTAGGCAGCGTAGGGCTGTATCTTTCTGATGTCATATTTCATCCCTGTTGCTCTAAGTACCTGTCCCACAGCCCCCATTCTTTTTGCTTCGCCCTGGCTTATCCTTCCTACACCGCTGGCTCTCTCGTAAAACAGACGGTTGTTGAAAAATGTATCATTATAATCGGGTATATGTCTCCCTATTGAATGCAGTGTACCTACAATTCTCTCTTTAAATCCTTCTGGAAGGTCGCGTCTCACCCCACCCGGCCAGATGTATATATGGTAAACCCTTCCACCTGTAAGTTCCTCAAACAGGTCCAGTATAAGGTCTCTGTGATACATTGCCCAGTGGGCAACCGTATCAAAACCCAGCATATTGGCATATGCCCAGAGACCAAAAAGGTGGGAACCTATGCGGGCAAGTTCAAGGTATACACTCCTTATATATTTCCCTCTTTCAGGTACCTCAATGCCGGCAATCTTCTCCACAGCCATGGCGTAAATCATTTCCATTGAGTCAGGTTCCACCACGTTTACCCTGCATACAAGAGGAAAGTTCTGTATCCACGTTCTGGACTCCATCAGTTTTTCAAAGCCCCTGTGCAGCCAGCCCGGGTTAGCGGAGGCCTCAATGATGCGGTCGCCCTCAACCTTCAGGGTGATGCTGAAGTTACCTACCATACCCAGGTGTTGCGGTCCATAATAAAGTTCAAGTTCTCTCATTTTTTAGTTTTTTTGGTCAGGTCTTCAATAGCCGGTATACTGTCAAAAAATTCTTTTACATAGCCTCTCGTATCAAAGTCTTTTCTGAAAGGAGGTATCTTGTATTCCCTTTCCAGAAACAGGGGCGTCAACCTCGGATGCCCTTCAAATCTTATACCAAAGAGTTCGTGTATCTCCCGTTCGTACGGCTCGGCATTCTCAAACAACGGAATTATCGTTTTGAATTCTCCCTTCTCACGGGGTATTCTTGTTTTAACGATAATGTGCGCATGCCTGTCTTTGTTTTCTGCGTCAGAATAAAAACTGAGGATATATACAAGTTCAAATTCTTTTTCTTCCGGCCAGTCAACACACGAGAGCATGGTCAGATGGTCATAGCCGCTGTCCTGTAAAAACCTTAATACAGAGATAACCTGCTGACTCTTCACGTTTATAGACAAACCATGTTTTTGCAGGACAACCACAGCATCTTCTTTAAATAATTCAACTATCCCGTTTTTTAACTCTTCAGATGTCATTGTTCTCCTCTTTTGCCGGATACAGAGGGCCCCACTCCATAGAACCGTACAGTTTTTCCTGATTTGCCCGGTAATACCTGTATTGTTTCCTGTACCTTATATAGCCGTCCGCCTTACCTCTGTCTATTAGCGTCCATAGATGTGTTATCCCGATAAATATTGCCTCAGGTCTGGGCATACAACCGGCAATCCAGCCATCTATAGGGATGTACTTATCAAGATGTTTTATGGTATTGTAAGAGTCCCAGTACATACCTCCGTTTATGGGACAGGAGCCCAGACCCACGGTGAACTTCGGGTCTGGCATCTGCTCATAGGTTCTTATAATAGACTTCAGCGTTTTTAGTGAGACATATCCGGTAATCAGAAAAAGGTTTGCCTGTCTTGATGTTGCTGCAGGCAGTACTCCAAACCTTTCGGCATCCCACCGTGAGGTTATTACAGGGGGAATTTCCATAATGCCGCAGCCGGTACAAAAATAAACCACGGAGAGAGAATACTTGTGCCCCATCTTGCCGGGCTGTGTCAGCCACTTTTTAACGTTTTTTCTATCCATCCTTTATCCCTTT
>CAYORP010000232.1:0-29069 GCA_964406415.1 uncultured bacterium | reverse complement strand
GTTTAACAAGACAGCTATAAAAGAAGCCCTTGGGATATAAAAATATGTACGAAACTGTAATAGTCGGAGGTGGCCCTGCGGGAATAACTGGAGGGATTTACCTTGCGAGAAAGAAAATCCGCTTTGCTATGTTAACTATGGATCTCGGAGGCCAAACTCTCTGGACAGGGGAGATTGAAAACTATTTGGGGCATCAGTATATAACAGGGCCGGAACTTGCCGAAAAATTTGCCGCGCATCTTAAGGAATTCAATATAGAATTAAATGAAGAAGAAAAAGTAACCAGGATAATCAAATCCGGGGGTATTTTTATTGTCTCGTCTGATAAAAAAGAATATCAGTCAAAAACGGTTATTATATGCACCGGACGGAAATCCAGAGAACTTGCTGTCCATGGAGAGCAGGAGTTCAAAAACAAGGGTATTACTTATTGCGCAACCTGTGACGGTCCATTATTCAGCGGCAAGACAGTGGCGGTTATTGGAGGCGGGAATGCTGGATTGGAGGTGGCTTTACAGATGGTCAGGATTGCAAGAAAAATATACCTTATAGAAAGACTGCCCGAACTTACCGCTGATAGAATAGTGACAGATAAAATCAGGGGAGAGAAAAAAGCAGAAATACTTACAGGAACAGAAGTGACAAGAATATACGGCGATAAATTTGTTACCGGGATTCGTATCAGTAATACCGAAGGAATTGAAAGATTTCTTGCTGTGGAAGGAGTTCTGGTTGAAATAGGGTCCATCCCCAATTCCGATATAATTGATAACGTTGCAAAAAACGAATCCGGAGAAATAATTGTGAATTGTGCTGCAGAAACGTCTTTACCCGGACTTTTTGCAGCAGGTGACGTTACAAACGTGTTCAGAAAACAGATAATAATTGCCTGTGGAGAAGGAGCAAAAGCGGCAATAGCAGCTTCTGAATATCTGAATTTTGCTAAAGAATAGAAAGATTTGGATTTCCCACCTTCTTTTCCCTCATATTTGTTCAGATAGAATCTACCTCTGCTTAATACAGCAAGGCAAAGAAAATATTATAATATATTTTTCAATCAAGTGCTGAAGGAATTATTTATTGACAGAGGATATGTATGGTGATATATTTTAGTTGCTGTGCACAGGACTTGCGTAGGCATCCGAAAACTTACACCCTAATTTCTTAAGGGAGTATGGCCATGCCAGAAAATTTGAGAGATTCCGGAATAAAAATCATAGGTCAGATGCCGTGGGGCTCTCATATCTGTCAATTCTATCGTTCCAAGAAAGATCTGCTGGAGATACTCCTGCCCTATTTTAAAGCCGGATTGAAAAACAATGAATTATGCATGTGGATTACTTCCGAACCGCTAAATTATCAAGAAGCAAAGAATGCACTGAAAAAAGCGGTAAAGGGTCTGGACAGTTTGATTGAGAAAGGACAGATAGAAATACTGGACTACAGCCAGTGGTATACAAAAGGCGGCGGGTTTGATGCGAACAAAGTCCTGGCAGCATGGATACGGAAAGAACGGGAAGCGTTGAAGAACGGCTTTTCAGGTCTGCGCCTCTCGGGTAATGCCCTCTGGATGGAAAAGAAAGACTGGAAAGATTTTACCGAGTATGAAGCAAATCTTAACAATGCCTTAGGCGACCACAGAATACTTGGCATCTGTACATATCCCCTGGATAAATGCAGCGCTTCCGATATCGTAGATGTAGTCAACAACCATCAGTTTGCTCTGATTAAACGGGACGGCAAATGGGTTTCAGTCGAAAGTTCATTTTACAGGATGGCGGTAAATGATTTAAGGGAAGTTAATCGGAAATACCAATTACTGATTGATCATATGCCTATACATATTGCCGCTATGGATGAAACAGGGAAATTTATTGTATGGAACAAGTATTCGGAAAAACTTTTCGGTTATAAGAAGAAAGATACTATAGGGAAACTCAGACAAAAAGACCTGCATGTTTCTCAGGCAGAAGATAAAGAGGTTATCCGGACGGCGAGAGGAAAAGGTGTTTTTGACAGTAATGTCAGATTAAAACGTAAGGATGGTTCACTTATGGATATACACCTCGTCGTAATTCCTTATAAAGACAAAAACAGCAATAAAGTGAACTACTATGGTTTCGGGGAGGATATTACCGAACGCAAGCGTATTGAAAAATCTCTTGCACTGGAACGCCAGAGACTTGAAACTACTATAAAGAATTCCCCGGTAGCCCTTGCGATTACAGATAAGAAAGGTGGAACTATCTTCTCTAACTCTGAATTTGAAAATATCTGGGGGAAAGAGAGACCGGTCACAAGAAATATACGCGATTACAAAAAGTACAGAGGATGGTGGGCTGATTCAAACAGGGAGGTGTTGGCTGAAGAATGGGCATCAGCCAGAGTTCTCCGAACAGGGAAGCCGGTTACAGGCCAGTTTATAAGGATAAAACGTTTCAATGGGAGTGATGCATTCATCATCAATAATGCCGCACCAATATATGATAGTGAAGGCAGGTTGGCCGGGAGTGTGGTTGCTATTCTTGATGTAAGTGAGCGCGAGAAGACTAAGGGCAAGATAGATTATCTTGCGAGTTTTCCAGAGAACAATCCCAATCCGGTTATGGAAATAAATTTCTCCGGCGATGTCCTTTATTCCAACCCCGCTGCAAGTAATATTATGGGAAAATCTGGAGCTGTTTCTGTTGTCTCACATCCCTTAATACCAGATGATTTAGAAAAAATTTCAACGGGCGTGAAAAAAGGTATCGCAACCTCACTTGAACGCGAAATATCCATTGGGAACAGAACATTTATTGAACATATCAATATCCTGCCGCAGTTTGGGACGGCACGAATTTATGCAATGGATATAACCGACCGCAAACATTTTGAGCAGCTTCTTGAAGAATCGAACCGAGAAATAGAAGCGCGCATTAAGAAACGCACACAGGAACTGGAAGAAACAAATAAGGCATTAAAAATGACCAGAGATAACCTTTACAGAGCCCAAGAAATCACGCACATCGGAAGCTGGTATCTCGACATAAGAAGTGATACGCTTATATGGTCTGATGAACTCTACCGCATATTTGATTTGGAAAAAGGTACAACGCTAAGTTATAAAAAATTTCTTGAAATGGTTTATCCAGATGACCGGGAGTATGTTGATAACTACTGGAAAGCCGCATTTCAAAATAAGCCTTACGATATAGAGCACAGAATTATAGCAGGAGGGAAAACAAAATGGGTCAGAGAAAAAGGCTATATAGAATTTGATAAAGAGGGTAAAGCCATCGCAGGGATAGGCACGGCTCAGGATATTACCAAGTATAAAGAGCAGGAAAAGACTATCCTTGAACTTGGCAAAGAATTAACGTATGTATCGCGTGTAGCAACAATGGGGGAGTTTACGGCGGCATTGGCTCATGAACTAAATCAGCCGCTTATGGCAATTATGAGTAATGCCCAGGCAGCTCAAAGGTTTCTGATGAAGGGAAATCCGGACCTCAACGAAATAGGAGAGATATTTTCCGATATTATAAAGAGCGATAAGCATGCAGGTGATATAATCACAAAACTCAGGAAGTTATTCAAAAAAGAGGAATCAGAATTTACGATGATAAATATCAGCGATGTTATCAGAGAAATAATTTCTCTGGTGAAAAGCGACATGATAATAAAGAATATCTCGTTAGACCTTCAACTTGACTATAACATACCCCCTTTAAGAGGAGATAGGGTTCAGTTGCAGCAGGCCATGCTGAATCTGGTTCTCAACAGTTTGGAGGCAATGAAAGATACTGATTTAAAAAAATTGTGCATCCGGGCAAATCAAGAAGATGATAAATTTGTTAGAGTAATCATAGAGGATTCTGGGACCGGGATCAACAAAAAGGATATGAAAAATCTATTTAAACCGTTTTTTACCACAAAGAAAGAAGGACTGGGCATGGGACTCGTAATTAGCAAGACGATTGTTGAATCTCACGGAGGGTCAATAGAGGTAGAAAATAACCTGAACGGGGGGACAACCTTGCATCTTATCCTGCCCATGGAGAAAGACCATCTAAAATGACAAGAACTGTTCCGATAGTATTCATCGTGGATGATACCTCTTCAGTCAGAAAAGGCCTGGAGAGACTAATTAAATCAGCAGGATTCAATGTTGAGACATTTGCATCCGGCGAAGAATTCCTTCGGCGTAAACGGCACAGGGGTCCTTCCTGTCTGGTTCTTGATGTGCGTTTGCCGGGGTTAAGCGGTATTGATCTCCAGAAAAGACTTGTTCAGGAAAACGTTTCTGTGCCGATTATATTCATCACGGGGCATGGGAATATTCCTATGAGCGTTAAGGCTATGAAAAATGGAGCCGTAGATTTTTTACCCAAGCCCTTTGATGGCAAGGAACTTCTATCTGCGATAGACCGCGCCATAGATAAAGCTGTCCGGATAAAACAAGATATGGACGAAAGGACAAAAATACAATCCATGGTTGATACCCTTACTCCCAGGGAATATGATATATTACGCTGGGTGATTACCGGTATGTTAAACAAACAGATTGCTTCCAAACTGAAGATTACTGAAAGAACGGTTAAATCTCACCGCGGCCGCGTAATGCAAAAGATGCAGGTTGTATCAGTAGCCGAGCTTGTCCGCATAACACAAAAATGCGGAATAACTCCCGTTGAAAAGTAATCCTTCCTTTTCAGGATATCTCATCCACTCTATTGGACTAAAGGACAATTTACACTATTTTCTCAATCAGGTATTATCATTCCTGAATATGGATAATAAACCAAAAATCCCTGCATATTCAATGAATAATGCATATATGCAAAAACGTGAGGTGATGGAAATGGAAAACGCTTGGAAGAAGGAGAAAATGGAACTACTTATGTCCGTGTTGTTGACGGGAAAGAAGAGAAGGAAACAAAGAAGAATTTCTACCAAAAAGAGCAGCATTATGGGGCATTTCAGAAAAGTGTCAGTCTGCCAAGAAGACTGCTTAAGATAACTTTTCCCAAGACTGCATCTGCAGATAAGAAGATAAAAAAGACAGAGATACAGTAAATGGGGGGTGAGTGATATGATGCTGACAGAATTGGAACGCTTCACGGAAATGGTTGAAATACAAGATAATTTTGATTCTTTCCTGGATAGATTCTGGGGCAAAGAAACTGCCGCCTGGGCGAGACGCATGTGGAAACCACCTATCCATATTTATGAAGACACCTACAATATTACAGCTAAATTGCAGGTCCCCGGAGTTAAAAAAAGTACTTTGAAGATTTTACTCAATGGGAACACCTTGGTAATCTCCGGGAAAGCACTGAAAGGTAAGGGATTCAAAGAAAAGGATTCTTACAAAAGGAATATTCATTCCAATATCTTCACAAGAAGCTTTTTCCTGCCCGTGCCCGTGGATCGCCACAATGTCAGGGCTGTGTTCAAAGACGGCTTGCTGCAGATTATTCTACCCAAAATTGAAAAGGCAGAGTTACGGGAAACTTGTATCGCTCTGTCAAGGTATGAACAAAATATACTGTCTTTGGATTAAACATTCCCGGGAAAGAGATTTCCAATGAAAAGTCAAGGGGAGATTTAAGTAAGGATTAAAAGCAAAAAAACTCCCCATGTGCAACCTGAAGGTGGTTAAAAGAAACGTTCTTTGACAACTTAAAAAGGCTATCACCCTCTTTTCCATAAGGAGAACCTGCCGTAGATACCCACGGGCATGCCCGTGGAACTCTGCCCCCTTAGGGGATTTTTAGAATCCTTCCTGTTTTCCTCAGGTGTACATAAAGTATCCAGGGGGATATGTATCTTTTACAGAGCTAACGTGTTTATTGTAAAATAATATTGAGGTATTTGGAGACCTCAGAACAATGAGAGTAAATTTTCAGTTTTTTGAAAATTTTTTGAACCATCCGGGCAGAATCTGGCAGTACGTGGTAAGAAATATCGCCATAAAAAGAAGTGTAAGGAAAGTCCTGAAGAAACAGGGCGTGCCTCACAGTACCAGAGAAATAAAACCGGTATATTTTTTCGGACGTTACGGCTCAATTGGTTTCAAACTGGGCGGTTATTATCTGATTGAAGGACTTAAAATGGCAGGTATCAGGGCGAATCCGGGATACCATGCCTCAATAGAAACTGTCAGGGATTCAATATTAATATTTGTCAAGGAGCCTCCAACTATAGAGCCTGCTGTCTTAAAAAGAAACGGAAATAAAATCGTCATTGATATGCGGGACAATTTTTTCTATCTTTCAAACTCTGCTGGCAGCCTGCTTGATTTTACCGATTATATAATTCTGGCAAATAAAAACCTCCTGAACAGAATGTCAAGCATAAGGGAAAATATACCCAGAAGCGTTGTTTTTTATGGATTTGCGGACCCGGCCATTTCCGTGTTGTTCCGGAAATACGGGCACAGGACCTTCAGTCGTATTGAGGGGTGCTATTTTGGATACGAGAGAAATCTGGATTTCGGAATGCTGAAAATATTGCAGGAGAAAATTCCTGTTACAGTTATTCCTATGTCACCAAACAGCATTGAAAAACTTACAGATTTTAACATGCACATAGACCTGCGGGAAAATATCGAAGAAAACATGTATAAGCCACTGACGAAAGTACTTATTGCCGCTGAGTGCAATTCTAACATCATCCTGGAAAAAACACCTCGCATCCTGGAATTACTTCCGCATGATTATCCTTTTTTTGTCTCCCGTAACAATCAAGAGTATACTGCCAAACAGACGGAAATCAGGTTTGGCAGTCCTGAATGGACATATGCCTTATCAATAATGGCAGGTATACGTGAAAAATATACCTTTCATAACCATATTGCGTCTTTCATAAAAATGTTGGAGGAACTGTCATGAGAGAAATATATGCTGCCTTGAGAAATAGCAAAGGGCAGGTTAATGTTGCTGTTGTAGGCTGCGGCTGGTGGGGAGCGGGTGTTGCCAGAGCGCTTGCAAAGAAAGAGTTCATGCGGCCGCGCGTTCTGGTAGATAAGGATATTGACAGGTGTGCTGCAATTTACTCTGACCTTGGAATCAGCAGAGGAGATATTCTGCAGGTTAATCAAATTAAAGACCTGCAAAAAGCAGATAGATATTCTTACTTAGCCATGTCTGATTTAAACTTCCTGGAAGAATTATCACACCTTAACGTAGATATTGTCCATGAAAGCACCGGAAGAATTCTGGCAGGGGCCAGGGTTGCTCTATTATCCTTAGAGAATAAAATACCCTTTACGACCATAAACAGTGAAATGGACGCAACTATCGGGATGGTCTTATTCAGGAAGGCAGCAGAAAAAGGGACAGTATATACAAATACCGAAGGTGACCAGCCGGGATGCCTGGCAGCAATGCTGGATACCGTAATCAACTGGGGATTTGAGCCACGCATTGTAGGAAATTGCAAGTTATTCCTAGATCACTACCAAACACCCGAAGGTGTGATGCCATGGGTACCGAAAGGAGGTAATCCCTATTCATACTGCGGCGCGGCAGACGGCTCAAAACTATCTCTTGAAATGTCAGTAGTTGCCAATGCCTTTAATTTTCCACCAATGAAAAGAGGCATGTACGGTCCTGATACAAAAAAAAACGAAATAATCAAGACATTTGACCACCTGCTTGATCTGGACAATTTGTCCTCAGGACATATTGACTACACACTTGGCTCAACAGAAAAAAACATGGGTGGTCCAATATTCATTATTGCACATACTCGGGAAAAGCATTTAAGAGCAGAAATGAAAAACTATAAGATGGGTTCCGGACCCTATTATCTATTCTTCCGTGATTATCACCTCGGGTCCATGGAGGCTCCATTGACCATAGCAAGAGTTGCTCTCTTTGGTAAGATGTTTTTATCTCCCGTCACATGGTGTTCAGAAGTACTCACTTTTGCAAAAAGGGATTTGAAAACCGGGACAAAACTTGACTCAATAGGCGGATATGATTACTACGGCCTTGTAGAGAAAGCAGAGATAGCAAGCCGGGAAAAACTGCTCCCAATCGGACTTGCCGAATTTGCTACACTTACGCGCAGTTTTAAAAAAGATGAAGTTATTACTTATGATAGTGTTGAGATTGAAGATAACATAGCTGTTCGGTTAAGAAAAGTTCAGGATTCATATCAATAGAAAATGTTTACCGGCATCAGATATCCCTATGTACATGCTGTATAGATTGTTAGTCTTCAGACCCTATCAGGAAGGGGGAATCTCCCTCTCCTGAAGAGCGGGGCGACCCGTGAGGGTTTAACTCCCTCCCTCGGCACTACTCCCCCGACGGTTTCAGCCCTTTCGCTGCTTCCGTATTTGGAGGGCATTTTTTCAGAATGCACCCAAGGTGGGTCCAAATCGTTCGTGGAACTGTAAAGACTTTTGAAGGGTCTGCGTCTCAACCTTTGTTTTTAACTCTTATTTCATCCTCACCCTGCCTATTGCGAATTTCAAACTCTGCAGTTTCAGGAATAGAACCCGGCCCTCCCTTGACATAAACAGGAGGTTCATTTTTCAGGTCAACACCCTGGCTGAAGAGGGTATCTCTGAGTAAATCTGCATCAAGATTTCTCGGATTAACCCTCTCTTTTATTGAAAGTGCTGCAGCAGTACCTGCAGATTGTCCCATTGTCATACAGGTCATTATTAACCTTGCTCCTGACTGGGCTTCAAAATCGGCAGAGAGACACCTGCCTGCCACGAGTAAGTTTTCAACTTTTAACGGTACAAGACAACGGTACGGTATCTCATAGTATTGCCCCGGTTTAAGATATGCCCTATAACCACCATCCGGGTCAGGAACACAGAAAGCGGGTTCTTTCGGTTCTTTCAGATGTGCATGTTTAATGTGGGGAAGGTCATTAACAGGATTGTGTATATCAAAACCATGGGTATCTCTCACAACCGCATCTTTAAATTTTCTTGCACAGGCAATATCTTCCCCGGTAAGTACATATTCGCCTACAATCCTTCTTGACTCGCGAATACCAAGAATTGAAGCGGTATAAGATAGATAGGCATTTTCAAAACCAGTTACGTTCTTCCTATAAAATTTCACAAGTTGCTGTATCTGCTTACGCTGCTCAATAACAATTCTTGTCAGGTCTGCGACATCAAGGGTCTTGCACTTTCTGCTGTGCGCCGTACATACATAAACGTCTGATATATCACCGACTTTTCTCTGGAAGGGCCCCAGATATCCTTTTTCAACAAGCCTTGGCAACTCCCCTTTTTTAGCCGCTTCTTCTATCTTCATCTGAATGGTTGAGTAAAAATCTCTGGGCTGGAAAGACCTTATGTTTACATTATTCATGACAAAATCAAGCGACACTGCCTGATTATAACCCCCCATTCTATCCCAGCCGGATTCGTATGGGACCCCTGAGTAATAGGCAACGTCCGCATCTCCGGAACAATCAACAATTACCTTTGAAAGTATGGCATACCTGCCGGATTTATTTTGAACAACAACGCCCTTAAGTACACCTTTTTCAACTATACTGTCAATAACATATGTCCAGTAAAGAATCTTTGCTCCTGCTCCCAGTACCATCTGTTCTGAAACATACTTTATTGTCTCAGGGTCACCAATTCGGGGACTATCAAGCATACCTTCCTCTTCTTTCAGCCTTCTAAAAAACTCTTTGCCCACTCCTTCAGGATAACCGGCAAGATAACATACCAGCCCCAGAGTCACCAGTCCGCCAAGAGCCCCATTATGCTCTATCAGCAGTGTTTCCATTCCATTGCGGGCTGCACTTATCGCTGCTCCAATACCTGCTGCTCCTCCTCCAACCACAACAACATCAAATTCTTTTTCAACCCTCACCTCTTGTTCAATCTTTACCTTTTTCATCTTATTCCCTATCATTCCAATCTCCTGTGCTAAAAGTCCGGGGATTTCCCCTTTTGTTTGGATAAAAACCAATGGTTCTTCAACTGCCTATTTTGACCACGCAGTGCTATTTAAACACCTCCCTTTCCTGCTGTCAAATTTTTCCTCCGAGATAAATCGCCGACGGGTGAAGAAGTTGAAAACTTTGCAGAGATGTGAAACAATAATATATTAAAAACAGGGAGAAAAATGGCTGAAAATAAACGACCTTTATATCTTAGAGATGATGAATCACTTGAAAAGCGTTTGGATGACTTGTTGAACCGGATTACACTGGAAGAGAAAATATCACAGATGATGCATAACGCAGAAGGAATAGAGAGACTCGGTATCCCTGCCTACAGTTGGTGGAATGAATGTCTCCACGGGGTCGCCCGTGCAGGGATGGCAACAGTCTTTCCACAGGCAATCGGTCTTGCCGCGACATGGAATGATACGCTGGTAAAGAAGATAGCAGGTGCCACTGGAAACGAAGCCCGCGCAAAACATCACGCAGCAGTAAAACAGGGAAACAGGAGTCAATATTTCGGACTTACGTTCTGGTCACCTAACATAAATATCTTTCGGGACCCCCGGTGGGGACGCGGCCATGAGACATACGGAGAAGACCCTTTTCTTACCGGTACCATCGGAACTGCCTTTGTCAGGGGACTACAGGGGAACCATCCTGCCTACCTGAAGGCTGCCGCCTGTGCCAAACATTATGCGGTTCATAGCGGACCTGAACCAGAGAGACATACTTTCAATGCAAAAGTTTCCCCGCGCGACCTGTGGGAAACATACCTCCCGGCATTTGAATCTCTTGTTCTTACTGGACGTGTGGAAGCAATAATGGGTGCATATAACCGTACCAATGACGAGGTTTGCTGCGGGAGTCCAACGCTGCTGGGGAAAATTCTGCGCGGGAAATGGAAGTTTAAAGGACACGTGGTTTCCGACTGCGGTGCCGTAGGGGATTTTCATCTTCACCACAGGGTAACCGCATCTGCTGAGGAATCCGCAGCACTTGCGGTGAAAAACGGTTGCGACCTGAACTGCGGAAGCACATATCCTTTTCTTAAGGAGGCCGTTGGTAAAGGGCTAATCACCGAAAAAGAGATAGATGTATCTCTTCGGCGAATCCTGCGCACCCGTTTTAAACTCGGGATGTTTGACCCTCCAGAAAAGGTTCCTTATACCAGCATCCCTGAAAGTATTGTCAACTGCCGGAGGCATCAAAAACTTGCGCTTGCTGCGGCGCAGGAGTCAATCGTACTTTTGAAAAATGAAGGTTCTCTTCTGCCGCTTCGGAAAGACCTGAAGTCTATTTTTGTAACCGGTCCATCGGCGATGAACCAGGAAGTTATGCTGGGTAATTATAACGGTTACAGCAAAAATATGACCACCGTCCTTGAAGGGATTCTTTCCCGCGTTTCTCCGGGCACACAGGTAAACTATGCAGCAGGCTGTGGATATAAAGAAGGCCCGGGTAATTTCAGTGGAGTCAGGTATTATGCTGACCAGGCAGATGTGATTATCGCGGTTATGGGACTTTCACCGCGACTTGAAGGAGAAGAGGGAGAAGCAGAAGCCGAGGCAGGAGGGGATAGAATAAATATCGGTTTGCCTGCAATCCAGGAGGAATACATAAAATCTCTGTATGAGACAGGTAAACCTGTCGTGCTTATCCTTTTAAACGGCAGTGCCCTTGCTGTAAACTGGGGACAGGAACATATCCCTGCAATTCTAACTGCCTGGTATCCGGGCGAGGCAGGAGGTTACGCTGTTGCAGACGTTATTTTCGGGAATTACAATCCGGGAGGAAGGCTGCCGGTCACCTTTTACAAATCTGTTAATGACATCCCTGCCTTTACAGATTACAGCATGAAAGGGAGAACCTACAGATATTTTGAGAAGGAACCCTTATATCCGTTCGGATTCGGGCTGAGTTATACAAAATTTGCCTATTATAACCTGCGTTTGAGCAGCAAAAAAATTAAGCCAGGGGAATCACTCAGGGTTATGGTGGAGGTTGAAAATACAGGAAAGACAGCCGGCGATGAGGTGTTGCAATTGTACATCAGTTATCCTGATACACCTTTCCCTGCCCCCATCCGCTCACTCAAAGGTTTCATACGCATCCATCTTTTACCGGGACAGAAGAAAGAGGTTACTTTCAGGTTACCCAGAAAAGGATATTCTGTTGTTAACGAAAAGGGAAAACGGGTTGTTGTCTCCGGAGTATATTCAGTCTCTGTGGGAGGTTCTCAGCCGGATTCACGGAGCAGAGACCTGAATGCATCACCTGTCCTGACTGAAAAATTCCATATTCTATGATAAAAAAATTCAGGATAATTTTAGAGGTCCAAGGAGGTGGAGAATGAAGGTTAAAAGTCCGATAGCCGGAGCAATACTGGGAGTCATAACGTTTTTAATTTTTGGCATTGTAGACCGTTTATTTTCCCGGAGGGAAGCATTTCTCGGCAGCGGCTGGGGACAGATGCTGCTGGGAGCCATCATTCTGGGTGCTGTTGTCGGTTCAGTAGTGGCCGTGGTTGTGGACAGAACCAGAAATAAGGGAGCAGGTATTATATCCGGAGCAATTCTGGTAAGTCTCATTCATGGATTTGGAGTTACCATGCTTGGTTTGCGTGGCGGTTTCAGGGTTTTTGCTTTGATATGGGGGGCAATATATGGCGCCATTGCAAGTATCGTCATCGCCTCTTCTATCCTGCAATCCATAGAGAAGGAAGGTGGCGAACAGCCGTAATTACAGAATTTAATAAATTCTTATAGGTGGTATTATGAGAACATTTACAGAAAGCAGATTTTTGGCTCTAATTTTTTTCGCAATACTGTTTCTGTCGGGTTGCGGGAAAAAACAGGAACAGAACATAATCCCTGAAAGCACCCTGCCCGATTCAAAACAGGAAGAAATAAGACAATTGCTTAAAGATACAGATTATATGAAAGGTGCTGCCAGGCATAAATTTGCAGAAAAATATGGTGCTGATGGCGTCCCTTTTATGATTGAACGGGTAGTGGAGATATATAAACTCGGTTCTGATTTTAACCATCCTACAGAGTATGCAATAGCCGGTAATTTAATCCTGTCTTTAGGGGAAATTGGTAACGTTAGTGCACTTCCGGCTTTAAAACTATGGCTTACTGACAAGAAATATAGAGTCTTTCGCGGAGATGCAGCATATTCCCTGGGGACCTGCGGCAGTCCCGAGGCAATAGAACCCCTCAGGGAAATATGGGAAGAAGAAAAGGGATACCTGAAAGATGGTGATGATGAAGGCCCCTGGCCCTTTTCCGGGTATCATCCCTCGGGAGGTTACGTACACGGGGTGATGGGTGCAATAGGAACATCTCTATTCAAACTGGGTGAAAAAAAGATTGTGGGGGAGCTGATTGAAATCGCCAGGATGTCAGAAGGTAGATGGTCAGGCGGAACCATGAAGATTCTGCGAACCCTGAGAGAAATCACAGGACAGTCAGGCCTTGCCACTACAAGTCAGGTTGAGTACTGGGAAAAATGGTGGGCCAACAATAAACACCTGTATCAATAAGAATATAAAAAATTTTTCTCTTAAAATAGGCCAATACCTATACGTCAACGATCTCAAACTTCATTATCTCACCCAATTTTTTTATCTGCCGGGTGTAATCGCCGTAGACCATGGTCATATGATTGCCGAAATCGGCCTTCTTGTGAAAGAACTCCACTATATCGGGTATCTTAATGTGTACGCGTAACCCCCTGCATCCCCTTTCCTCATTAAATCCATCAATTATCTCTCCTCTGGTAAGCAGCAGCCTTGTTGCCGTTGGGTCCACTCTGGCTATTGTTACTTCCTGACCCTTATCCTTTGAGAAGTCGTAACGAAGAACAGCACCCCATCCTCCTTTCGTAAAGTGTCTTATCTCATAAGGAAGGTCAGGTTTATCCAGACCCTTTATCTTTAATGACCCTGCATCATGTTGTATCTCTAAGATGTTCTCTTCCCTGCTCACTATACCAGCATTTCCCATATAGGTGGATTTTTTTGAGATATACATCAAAAGCATTGTGGCAAGTAAGGCATTTATGTCCCCCTGACAGGTTGATGGATACCCTTCATTTTTAAGCAGTGCATGGGTTAAACAGGGAGTAAATTCTTTTTCCGCTGCGATTTTTGCAGTACAGAGCTCAAAACACCCTATGGTAAAGGCATTACATCCATATTCTTCCATCAGTCTTTTAGCAGCGATATAGGCAATGACAGATTTTATGATTGCTCCCTTGCTCATATGAACCCTGTCAGCACGGTTTATCAGTTGAGAGGTTAATTTTTCCGCCTCTTTTCTGTCAACATGGTCCATCTGGTCTGAGAAGGTTTTAAATGAGACACGTTTGGAACTAATTCCGTATCTGCTTTTCAGTTCTTCCATATCCCAGACGTTACTGCTGACACCATCTGTCAGTATCTCTTCGTCAGAAACAACCAGCATCCTGGTGTCTCTGATTGCTTTTCTAACTTTCAAAAGGGTTATAAGTTCATTCAGTTCATCGTAATCCAGAGGGGCATAGGCCTCAAAACCTCTGCTCCTCAGGTAGGCCGGTATATCTTCAAAACCACCTACCACGGCTATCGGTTTATTAAATCTCTCAATCCCATGCGGCCTACCTGACCATAAGAAGAGGTCTACCTGTTGCAGGTCTGCTTCCAGTTTTCTAAACTGACTGTCAGGTATTACAAGACTTTCCCCGTACTCAAGGCACACAGGCTCAAGTATTTCCACATCTTCACCTGTGATACTGTTCTTAATCCCCTTCTTGAAGCCACTACAAATTTTTTTGTTATTCTGCTTCTCAAGTTTCGGGTCCAAGATATGTATAGTTCCTATCCTGCACGGTCCCTCTTTCGCATCACTATGAACTATCAAAGCCACAACCGGTTTTACCTTCAGTTTTACATCAACAGGCCTTTCTGAATGTGTAATCATTTTCATCATTCTCCTTTACTCACCGCTTTTCCATCTCAATCCTTCATCCAGCATTGTAAAATAATTTTCTACCGGGATGTAATTCGCTATGCTATTGCCTGAACCGAGAGCATATCTCCCGGGCATACACTGGTTTAGCGTATCCCGCACATACCTTCTTAATTCTTCATCTTCCATTCTACCGAGATTATTCACATCTATTCCGCCCAGAGCAGCTACCTCTGGATATTTCTTCATAAACTCTCCGACAGGAATAATCACATCCTGAAAAGAGTGAAAGGCGTCAATCTTCACATCATTGATAAAATCGTCCATAAGTGCAGATACATTACCACAGCAGTGAAGCCAGTACATTTTGTTATATCTGTGTGCCAACTCTGCGAATTTTTTATGCCACGGTAAAACCATCTCTTTTAAAACAACAGGGCTAACAATGGTAGACGTTTTATAACCCATATCATCTCCCTGAAAAAATCCACCTATATTTTCCAGTTCTACAACATTTTCATAAAAGGCAAAGATTATCTCTCCGACCTTTCTAAAAACCTCCTTTACAAGTTTCGGGTCATCAAGCAGAAGATATGACATACCCTCCATACCCAGAAGACTCTCACTTACCACTTCAAAGATTCCGTCGGAAGGGCATACCATCATCTTCATTCCCTCCGGTAAATTCTTAGAACTGAACTCATAAGGAGAATAATCTATCTTTTTTGTATCAGGCCATGGATATTTTTCAAAATCATCCCATGAAGATATTACTCCCGTGCCTTCTTCAACCCAGACTCTTTCTCCTCTGGAAATTGCGGCTGTATCGCCTGCTTCTCTTATATTTCTCTGCCAGTTCAGAGTTACCCTACCGCCTCCCACAACCCTTATGTAGTCATATCCCATACTGTACCAGAAATTTATATCCTGAAGAAGATAAGGTCTTTGATCCTCAGGTGAATAGGGAATCCATTTTTCTCCGAAGAATTTTTCCACAACAGTCTTTTTAATCTCTTCATCCATTAACAGTTCCACAAAATGAACCCTTGCCGGTTTTTTTTCTCCTTTTAAGACCGTTATGAGGCCTTCAAAATCCGGTTCGGGATTTTTAGCAATACCTTTCATTTGAGTATACATATCCACTCCCCAAATCCCCCTTTTTTATCAATGCCTAATATTGATTAAGGGAAACGTTCTTTTGTGATTATACACCATAACATTGCAGGCAGTACAATCTTATTTGAAATAGTGGACGTTGAAAAAGTCAACTGTATGTTGAAACTCTTCTGTAATCTCTATTACCATAACTGGTTTTTAATAAGGCATAGCAGAAATAAGCGGGGAGAAAACTGGGAATGAATTAAAAAATGACATAAGGTATTCTTACTTGAGTCCGAACTCAACCCGGCTGGCTTTTACGCCCGCTTTCTCCTCACCGCTCAGTATTCTGGATTCTGCAAGAAAGATACGTCCCTGTTCAATTTTACCTGCAGTCAACAGGTAGTCTTTCACTGCAAGACTGCGTGCCTGGGCAAGAAACAACAGGTCACTCTCCTGTATCTTTATGTTTCCCATAATCTTCTGTTCCATCTCTTCAACAGGAAGTGCTTTCACAAAACCAAGGATATTGCGGGGTTTTGGCATATCTTCCGCTTTGTAGGCAAGCCACAGATAGGTCTGGTATTCTTCCTGTTCAATAGTCACATCCTCAATTGAAACAGAAGGTTCTCCCTTCCCGGTTATTTCACGAAGTTTCTGGGCCTTGAGCCGCTTATCAAAAGCCGCATTCCTCAACTGTTCAGCATCCTTTTCTCTGTCTACAAAACTCTTTATTTCAAGGTTGATACCAGGTCGGTTCTGCATCGCCTTTATAATGGTATCAATCTTTTTCAGTCCGTCTTCGTTAATTTCAGAACCACCGTAGTCAAATTCCACGTAACTGATGTCTTCACCTCCGCCGAACATCGTACCCAGAAGTTTAAATGGCGAGGTTACCGCCTTGGTAATAATGTTCAAAAGGACCTTTATAATGATTTGGCCGATACGAAACTTGGGGTCATCCAGTGAACCGGAAACCGGCAGGTTCAGTTGAATCTGTCCTGAAACATCCCGTAAAAGAGCCAGAGCAAATTTCACCGGCAGTTTTGTGGCATCCGCACTCTCCACCTTTTCTCCCAGTGTATACTGGTCAAGCAGAATTCTGTTCTGGGAATCAAGTTTCCTTTTTGTAATCAAATACTCAAGGTTCAGTGTCAGTTTTCCCTTGTCCGTAACATAACCCAGGTATTTCCCTGAATAGGGTGAGGTTGAAGTCAGGTCTATATCATTGAAAGATACCTTCAGGTCAACGAAAAGGTCCTCTGCCAAAGGTTTTATCTTACCGGTAATCTCTATCGGGCTGTGGCCGTAAAGTTTACCATTCATACTTACCGTGCCCGGTTGGGTCTTCAAAGAAGAGATACCGGAGACATCCCCCTCAAAATCTTTCAGAGTAGCAGTATAGTTCGGCTGGATACTTCTGTCTATAAATTCTATCTCTCCTGATTTAAGTACAATATGGCCAATGGATACCGGCATCTTTTTCTCAGTTTGCTCCTTTTTTTCAGGTTGTGCCTCAGTATCCCTCTCTCCTGTCCCGTTATTCTTGAAAATCGTCTTGATGTTGGTGGTTCTATCATCATTGATAACCAATCCGCAGTAAAAATCGCTCAGCAATATGGTATTCAGTTCAAAAACGTCAGGATTGCTTCCAAACCTCAGTCCTGTAAAATCCATATTCTTCCAGTTCAAGAAAGGGTCACCTTTTTCGTCAGTAGAAGATAATCCGTCAATGGATACATCTCCTTCATATGTCATTCCGGGTTTGCCATCCCTCGTTACCATAGAAAAATCCCCGGAGGAAGAGACCGTGCCACCGGTTAACATAATATTCATCCGGTCGGTAAGGTATCCATGGAAAGGACCGACAGAAATGTCCTTCAGATTACTGACAAAAGAGAGAGAAAAAGGTTTTATCCCCATCTTACCATCCAGTGATATCTGACCTTTTTCGTTGAGCAGCAGAGCAAGAGAGAAAGGACAGCGGTGATTCTTCTCCGTAGAAATATCTTTCGCTTCAAAGTGAACGCGGCTGACGTCAAACCTGACATCTTCAGTTGGTATTTTGTCTTCCCCCTTGATGGTATAGCCATTTATTTCCACATCTGCTGCGCTAAACAGCCAGGGTTTCGCATTACCCGGTTTTATTTCAGGTTCGGTGGTACTGACTCGCTGTTCTCCAGACGGCAACAAAGGAAGAATATCAAGTTTACCACTCTCGGTCCGCTGAAACCTTATAAAACCATCTCTACTCTCCAGTGTTCCCAACGCCAGTTTACGCCCCTTAATATCCAAACCTGTTCCTTCCAGTGAAAAAACAGGCACTGAAAGAAACGGCTGTTCTCCTCCTTTACAAAGACTCAGAGATTTCAATTCCAGGGAAATATCCGAGAACGCAATTCCCTCTCCTGTATACTTATATCTACCGGATATATCAACTCCGCCGTTCTCCACCTCAAAGAGTATATGTTTATCATAGTAAGGGCTGTATTTATTCAGGGTTACACCGTTAATTTCCAGAGAGCCACGGGAGGCAATCGGATTTATGGAAAAAACTCCTCCGGCTTTAATGGTCTCTTTCAGTTGAGTGCTGGCAGTAAAATTGAAACTTGATTGTTCATCCTTGACCGTACTGAAATCATCCATATTAAAATTAAAGGGAGAGAGACCGTTCCTGAATAACCTTCCATTGTTTGCATCAGAAAAATACAGTTTGCCCTCTGTAATAGCAATTTGCTTTACTCTTATGGAAAAGGGAGAGACAGTTTCCTTTTTTTCAACGGCCTTTTTCTTTTCAGGTAAGAATGCACCTATATTAAGACTGCCTGTTTCATCACGGCTGAGCCAGAATTCCGGAGACTCAAGGGAAATCCTTGAGCAGGTAATCTCCCGGGAAAAAATATTCATAGATGAGATATCAACATCAAACCCCGGCAGTGTAAAAACAGGCTCGTCTTTCAAACTTGCCAGGACAATATCGTCAATATTGATACCTCCGGAGACAAGAAGGTCGGGCTTTTTGTCCGCATACTGCATCCAGAAAACCTTCAGCCGGGTGGTCAGGTCCCCGGAAGGCATCTTAAATTTCAGGGGGAAAGGCACATAGGTAAGATAATAGGGTATTCTGGCACGGTCAATGTTTATATCAAAGGAGGTTTCCAGAGACCTGTGAAACGGCTTGGTCCTTCCCGCGAAAAAAACCTGCGTTTTGTTTACCACTGCCCCGAAGTAGGGTTTAATGAACACATCCTCGTAATAGGGCAGGTTTGAAACAACCGGAAGGTTGATGTGGATATCATCCACCACATGAGCAATCTTCTCCGGTTTATCCTTGAAATAGATGCGCCCGCGTGCAATGGTAATATTGGCAAGGGAAAACCGCAGTGGAGAACTGCCTGAATCCTTGCCTCCACCCATCAGGTCGGCAAAGTTGTAAACATTATCAGATTCCCGTACCAGATGAAAGTACGGCCTTTCCAGATGTACCCGTTTCATCAAAAGAGCACGGCGGAAAAGCGAACTGAACCGAAGAGTCAGATACAGGTCATCAAAATGAAAAAATGTTTCGTAACTATTTTTTTCGGTCAGGCTGAAATCTTCTATCTGCAGGGAGAGATTGAAGGGATTCAGTCTTATTGCATTGATAGTGACTGTACGGTGCAATTTTTCCGTAAGTTTCTTCTGGACAACAGCACGTGCAACACGAGGAACGAGCAAAAAACCAGACAGGGTGTAGACCAGAAGCAATATCAGAAGGGCATATATAATCTTGCGTGAGTTAAGCCTGAATCTCCTTTTGTTATCGCGCTTCAGCATTCAGACACCTCGCAGTTAAGTTTATCACAAAAGAAACGAACAACCCTTTATTTGCAGGAGTCTTTTTCTTTCAGATGCTTTATATACTGCGGTATCCCCTGCTCTATGCTTAAAAAGGGTTTATCATATCCCAGTTCCCTGAGTTTATTTACATCAGACTGCGTAAAGTACTGGTAACTTTTCTTTATATCTTCCGGCATCTCCTTATAGGTTATTTTTTCAGGTAATTTCATTGCCTTGAATAAAACAGATGCAACCTCATTAAAACTTCTTGCCCTGCCAGTTCCTATATCAACAATCCCTTTATGCCTGACCTCAAAAATCAAATAAATCATAAGGTCAACCACATCCATTACGTATATAAAGTCGCGTTTCTGTTCACCATCTTTGTATTCACTCCTGTAAGATTTAAAAAGCTCCAGCATCCCGGTTTCTTTTATCTCTCTCCATCCCTTAAATATCATGCTTGCCATAGGACCTTTGTGGCATTCATTCGGGCCATATACATTGTAAAATCTGAATCCGGTTACAGAGTTTTCCATGTTGTTATTTAATATCCAGGTATCAAAGAGATATTTTGAAAACCCATACCCGTTCAGTGGTCCGCTACCGTTACCATAAACAGCCGCAGACGAGGCGTATGAGAAATTCACCGTTTTTCTTACAGCCCACCCGGCCAGTATCTGGGAATATAAGAAGTTGTTACGGTACAGATAACTCAAATCTCTCTCAGTGGTATCTGCACAGGCACCAAGGTGGACAATTTTTTCCACGTCATATATCCTGTCTTCCTCAATCCTTTTAAGAAATTCGTTTTTCTCCATATAGTCTTTAAATTTCAGACCATTCAGGTTTTTCCACTTTTCCTGATTCTCACCAAGATGGTCAACTATAATAAGTTCATCGGTTCCTTTCTCGTTTAACCCCTTAACCAGACAGCTGCCTATAAACCCGGCACCTCCGGTGATAACTGTGTTCATTCTATTCCTTTATAATAGAAATCCCCTCCAAAAAACCTGACGTTTATTTATCTGTATGATAACATAAAAAGAGGATTTTGTCTCTTTGTCAACCGTATTATATAAAGGCGTTTATTCCAAAATACAGGCCGAAGGAAATTATTATAAACGCACATACCTTCAGTACTATCCTGTAAATATGCAGTGAGATAAATTTTTTCCCCCGGCTCAGGCTGAAGGATACAAAACTGTACCAGACCAGGTCAGCAAGAACATGGCCGGTGAAAAAGAATATAAGTCCCAACAGTCCTTTCTGGTTGGCGGATAAAAGCAGCCCCAGCCCGATGGTCATCCACCAAACTGCCCAGTAAGGATTGGCAATGCTCAAAGTAATGCCCTGCAGGAACATATTGGAAGATATACCCCTTGAGTTTAAGAAATCATCAATGTTAGATGCAGGAATACTGTGAAGCATCCTGACGCCGAAATATACAAGGATAACAGCACCGACTACAGATATTGCCCTGATAACATCCGGGGTGTTTATAAGCCTGCCCAGTCCGAGGACAAGAACAGCAACCATAAAGATTTCCAGAAAAGCATGTCCGGATATAATTAACGGTCCTGTTTTAAACCCTCTTTTCAGACTCCCTGAAATAACCGCTGCCAACAAAGGCCCGGGAGCCATCGCTCCGGAAAATGCTATGACAAAAGAGACAGCAAAAATAGAAAAATACCCCATAGTCTCAACCTTCTTTCATTATTACTATAATTTTGAGGTAATTCCTCACTGAACACCATAGGACAAAAGGGGAGAATTGAAGTACAAGTGCTGGAGCTAAATCTCTGCCTGTTTCCGAGCACTGAAATTCATCATCTTTTGTCCTGTTAACTTCAACGTAGTTCATTGAGCATTTACATCTTGAGTACAAATTAGTAACAAAGGATGGTATCAATTTTATCCTACTATAAGCAGTACAATGTAGGGGACAACGTTGAATATCAGAAAGATGATTTTGAAAAATCCGAGAAATGAGTAAAGTGCAACGTTGAAGGTTTCCCTTGATAAATGAAACCACCTGCTATGCATGCCGTATAACCAGTCACTGGCATATACAGAGATAACCGCTGTAAGGATATAAAGGAAACCGTTTATAATTGTGCACCACATAAAAAACTTCTGAAGCATCATGATATTCATAACCCCTCCTCGCCGACAAAAACCGGTAGTTTTCAAAAGTCAATTTTTTTAATCCTTTTTGACAACCCCAAAACGATATCCCTCCTTCTCAAGGAGAAAATCGTATCCTGCTAAACGGTCAATTGAGCACAAAATACGACTTGGGTTTTCATTAACCCAAACTGCCATGATTTCACCAACGAATATTGTATGGTCCCCTGTGGTAAGTTGTCCTGCCAGACGGCATTCAAGGTTGGCTATACATTCCTGGATAAGAGGTGCCTTCACATATTGTCCATGGACTATGGATAATCCTGTTTCTTTAATCTTGTCAACATCGCCTCCGCTGCAGGTGCCACAGAAAAGAGTTGTTTCAGCCAGTTCTTCACCAGGCCATGCAAGGACAAACTCTCCAGAGTTGGCAATCAGGTCATGTGTAAATCTTGCGGGTGCTATACTAACAGCAATCATAGGGGGTGAACCGGATGTATTCATCTTCCAACCTAATGGACAGATACTCTGCTTCCCTTCGTGTTCAGCGACGGCCCACACGATACGTTCTGGTCTTGCACAATACTTTCTGAAAGTACTCAGGTCTGTCTTTTGTAGAGTAGACATTTTTTACCCCCTTTCCCTTTGTCCCCAGGGATGTAATACCTCTCTCTGCGGGTTCTTTCCAGGATTTAACCATCATAAGTCAGTTCTCCAGGAAAGGTTCTATAAACTCAGGCTTGCACCTTCCAGAATGCCTGTATAAACCTGTATGCCCGTTTTCAAGGAGTGTATGGTCATGGTCAACAGGACACGCATAATACCACACCAATTTTCCATCCCAGTCCAGTTCATATACTCCTCTACCTGTCTTTATGGACCTGTCTGTTGTTGAATACAAAAGGTGCCCTTTAGAAGTTAATTCGCCAAAATGCACAGAGGAATTTTTTATCTCCCACTTATGAACAACCTTTCCATTCATATCTATCAGGTAAAAATGGTCGCCACGGCTTCTGCACAAAAGAGTATAGCCATCAAAAGATTTCTCATTATTATAAACTCTAACCCCGTTTTGCTCTTTCTTTCTGTCGGGAGTCTTAGCCTGCCCAGCATTAAAAAGTTGACCGTAATTAACTAAACTGTCATCCATAAAACCAATCCTCAGAGTTAACCTTACATTTCTGAAAAAGGTGATTTTTAATTGATAAATGGTTTTATTACATTATTGAGAAACTTCTTCGGAAGCCCCTTCAGATTCATACCATACGGATAAAAAGATAGAATCTTCTTTTGCACCACTCATACCTGTAGGAGCCTGTCCGAAAAACTCGTAAACCATTTTCACTTTGATGTCTTCTGTTTTTATCCACTCATTTATTTCATCGTCAAAAAAATGCAAAGCCTTATTGCTCAAACCTCCAGTAAAGTGTCTGACCCGCAACATTTATATCACCCCCTTCTTAATAAATCTCATATTCCTATTTTAAAAAGTTTTACCCTATGGTATTAATAACCTTGAAGTAATCCTCACGACTTACAGATTTACCGATAACTTCTGCTGCTTCTTCTATATGCTCAGGTTTTTTTATACCCACAATAGCACAGTCAATCATAGAGTTCATAAGCGTAGTGGTGAGAACAAGTTGAGTTATGCTCATATCATATTTATCGGCTATTTCTCTTAATGAACTGACCTTCTCACATCTTTCCTTAAATAACTGCCCCTGAAATTCAGGGCTTTTTGCCCGTAAGTCCGCAAACTTTTCATCACCTTTGTATTTACCTGTTAACAGTCCCCTGTGCAAAGGGCTGTAAACAAGTATCCCGATACCTTCAGCCCGACAGTAAGGCAAGAGGTCTTTTTCTGCAGACCTGTCAATAAGGCTGTAATAATTCTGGCTGGTAGCATACTCACCAAATTTACGAGCAGTCCTTAACTGTTCAACAGAGTAATTACTCACTCCGTAAATTTTTATCTTACCCTGTGACTTGAGTTTCTCCAGTGCCTCAGTGGTTTCCTCAAAATCTGTCAATGGTTCAAAACTGTGGCATTGATAAAGGTCTATATAATCCATGTTCAGGCGGCGCAACGAATTTTCACATGCCTGTACTATGTATTTTGCTGACAGGTCTGGATGTCTGCGTCCATCAGGATAGAAGTGGTGGTAGACCTTCGTTGCCAGAACGAATTTTTCTCTCGGGTATACACTGAGTGCCTTACCCAGAATCTGTTCGGATAACCCATCACCGTAAGCATCTGCGGTATCAAAAAAATTAATCCCTTTTTCCAATCCCCGCCTTATAGATGCTATCATCCTCTCAGTATCATCCTGCCGAAAATTCCAGTACTGGGGCGAGATTTGCCATGTACCGTAAACTATGGGAGTAACCTGTAAGCCACTCTTGCCAAGAGTAACGGTTTGTAGAGTAGACATTTCCTTCACCCAATCCCCCTTAATTTCCCCTTTGTTAAAGGCATTTTAACACATACCGCTACAATAAGCAACGGATTTTTAAAAATAGCATTCAACAAATACAATGCCTTGACTTATTCCCATAATAAGGGACAATATATTATTTATAATGAAACAACAAAAGACTGATTTGCTGGAAGCCGCCGTCAGGAAAGTGGCAGGGTTTAAAAATACGGAAATAGTGGAGAAAGAGGACTGGACATGGAATATTTTCACAAGAAGGTTCAGGTATTTTGACAGATTCAACACGGAGTATAAAGCAGATTTTGTGAGAGGCGGAGATGTTATTGTAAGCCTTTTACCTGTAAAAATAAAGAAAGCGGGATGGAGAGAGGAACCGCAGGAATTTATTGTCTCAGGAGAGAGGGTTTACAGAAAAACTGACAGGTCTATTGTTCTGACATTCATATCCCTTTTTCTCTCCAACAGAAATTATGGTGTGGAACGTATAAAAACAAGAAGACCCAAGATTGTAGGTTATAAATGGAACAGAGCAACCATATCGGATGGAGACCACACAGGAGAGATAGAAATAACGAAAACACACCCTTTCTTTGAGGTTAAACTGAAAGATTCTAACCAGAATATTTCGTATTTCTGTGCCCCCGGATATCAGTATATATTCAGACTTAAGCCACTCATAGAATGGAAGGAAAAAGGATGGAATTTTGATGATTTTATAATGGAATATGAAGAGAGCGAAATTGCAACAACAACTCTATCTCCGCTTTCAATCTTCAGAAGGGCACTTTACGGTTTTAAAAGTTCCAACCTGCGTGCATTTTATTCCGAGGAAGGTATATTCCCTGAAGTGAAACATGCCGTGAGACTATCTGCCCTTTCAACTCTTGCTACAGCTATTATCAATGCAAGTGTTTTTGTCAGGGTGGCGGAAAAACTCAAGGGTAATACATGGTATACCCTTGCTGCAGGCGCTCTTGTTTTTATAAGAGCCCCCGTGGAAATACTGTATATGAAAAGGTCCCTCAAAATGACAGAACATCTTCCTGCCGCCCTTTTCCGGGAGGTTATGGAATCGGAGAGTTTTAAAAGAATTTATGAGAGAAGAGAGATAAAAATCTGGAGAAATTTTGAAAGGATATTGTATGATATCATAAAACAAAAAGATGATTTTTCATACCTCATAGAGAAATATGGGGGAATAAAATCTAAAATCAATGCACTCATTGAAGAGAAACGTTATGCTGATGTAATGGGGCTTTTGGAGCAAGAACTTTATCTTTCTGACTCTGAACTTAAGAACATTGAATATTTTATTTTTAATCTCCCTCCTATATGCAGTAGCGAAAGTACCATCATCAATGACATAATAAAGGGGATAGAAAATCTTGAAGAGAAAAGGGTTTTAAAAACGGGTTCAGTCCACATACTGAAAAAATATGTTGCGGAAATGTTTCGGGAAAACCTTCTCAACAATCTGCACAATAAAGCATTCAAACTGCTCAATGACCGGATGAAACATGAGGAAAGAAGCCCTGAAAAGGAGGAGGTTACATCTCTGGTTGCAGATTGCAAGAAAAATCTTATCCCATTCAGGATTTATGATATCCTGCTTTTTTTGTCTCTGTATGTTATGGGGTACACCGTAACGTTTGTAAAGAATATCCCTGAACTATCCATACCACTTTATTACATCTTCTACGGAATGTCTGCCAATATCATTATAGCAGCAGTTACAAGGTTCGGCTCACAGGTTGGAATGCAATATCTATACAGGAATCTTGACAATGCCCCAACTATAAGAAGCGCTGCCGATGCATGGAACGAATACAACTCACACATTATGAGAATATGGGCTGTCTTCTCTTCTCTGGGACTTATTATAGGACTTGCAGGCAGGATGCTCTCAGATAATACCTATGGCATTTCAAGATATGTAGTTGAGGGATTCGCCTTGATTTTATACATCCAGGCTTTCAGGGAATGGTATTCTTATTACGATAAACTTGAAAAGAAAAGCAAAGAGAGCAGCATTTAATACAGCGGCAACTTCTCCCTTGGGTTATACTGAGGCGGAAGATTGCAAGATTTCAGGAGTTAAATGTGGAAATTGCAGGTATTATTATATTTAGTTTTTTCTCTCTCATCGGGATTATACTCATTGTCTTAGGTCTTCCCGGTACCTTCAGTATTCTTGCAGGGACATTCTCATACGCCCTGCTGACAGATTTTCGGTTAATAGGATGGAAATTACTTCTTATTCTCTTGTTTATGTCTGCATTCGCTGAACTGGTTGACAACCTTCTATCTATGTTAGGCGCAAAAAAGTCAGGTGCGTCCAGGGGGAGTACATGGGCGGTACTCATGGGAGGTATAGCCGGTGCAACTTTTGGGGGTTTGCTCGCCCCTGTAATCGGTTCTCTCATCGGAGCCTTCATAGGAGGAGCCGTCGCTCCGATTATAATGGAATATCTACACTGCAAAAGATTCTATCCTGCACTCAGAGCCGGTATGGGCGCACTTATAGGTAGATTGGGAGGCATACTGTTAAAATTTCTGATATCTGTCGGTATGATTGTCATAGTACTTATAAACATTTTTTGAATAACAATACACTGAACTGGAATTAGAAATATGAACACTGTATATTCCGCAAACAAAGGGATAAGAACGATAATTCATGTGGATATGGATGCATTCTTTGCCTCAGTGGAACAGGCAGAGAACCCTTCACTCATGGGGAAACCCGTAATTGTATGCGGTCACCCGGAAGCAAGAACGGTTGTCGCTGCCAGTTCCTATGAGGCAAAGGAATGTGGAGTTAAATCCGGCATAAGATTGATTGAAGCATTATATATCTGTCCTTCAGCAACCGTAATACCTGCAGATTTTTATAGGTATGCTGCAGTGTCCAAAAAAATTTTTACAGTCATCTCCACCGTTACGGAGAATATTGAAATATACTCCATAGATGAGGCGTTTATTGATGTAACAGATATAGTCAGCCTTTACAAAGGAGTTTACAATATCTGCGAGGAAATTAAAAAAAGAATAAAAAAAGAGACATCTCTTCCCTGTTCCTGTGGGGTTGGACCTAATAAAATGATAGCCAAGATTGCCTCTTCTATTGTAAAACCTGATGGAATAAGGATTATAGAAAAAGGTGACGTTGAAAAATTTATGGAGAGTTTGCCGGTTGAAGATGTTCCCGGTATAGGACCGAAATTAAGCAGTAGATTACAGGATATGGGAATTATCCTGTGCGGAGATATAAAAAGAATCGGTAAGAACCTCTTTGTCAAAAAATTTGGGGCTGCCGGTAAAAAAATCTATGATTCAGCATGCGGTATTGACGAAAGCAGGGTTCTGATAAATCCGCAGGAGGCAAAATCAGTTGCGAGTTTTCATACGCTGCCATACGATATCTCAGACAAAGAGAAAATTAATCAGGTGCTCTTTATGCTGTCTGAACAGGTCGCAAAAAGGATGCGTGATAAAAACAGTCATGGTAACTACTGTGCCGTTTCTCTGAGATTTTCGGACTTTTCAGAAACAACCAAAAGAAAAAAATTTAAAGATATCCCTGCTGACGGACAAAAAATTTCCTGCCTTGTAACAGAAATCCTGAGTCTGATGGAAATAAGGAAGAGGATAAGAATGGTGGGGGTAACAGTTGGAGAGCTTTTCCACCCGGACTACAACTATCTTTTTCCTGAAAGAAGAGAAATATTATCAGCAATACGAGACAAAATAAATGCGAGATTCGGGGACAACACTATTATCCCGGCGAAATTGCTCACGGTGCGGAAAAACAAATAAAATGAAAATACTTGTTGGGACAAGCGGATGGTACTACGAGTGGAATGAAAAGAAGAATTTTGAATGGTATGTCAATCATTCAAACCTTAATTCGGTGGAGTTGAACGCCTCATTTTACAGGTTCCCGTTTCTAAACCATATAAGAGGATGGTCAAGAAAATGTGGAGATATAAGATTCTCGGTTAAGGTGCACAGAAAAATAACCCATATTTTAAGACTGAAGAGCGAAGGTAAACAGACCTGGCGGGATTTTAAAAAACTTTTCTCCCCGCTTGAAGACAAGATTGATTTTTATCTATTCCAGATGCCACCTTCGTTTTCAACAAAGTTTCTTACTGAGAGGGTTAAAAGGTTTTTTGAAGGCGAAGAAGATAAAGAAAAGGTAGCAATAGAGTTCAGAAGTCCAGACTGGTTTGAGGAGAAATACGTGAAAGAAATTGAAAAGATGGGAACTGTCTTTGTCAGTGTAGACAGCCCTCAGATAAAATCCTTTATTGTAAAAACAAACGGTGTCATATACCTGAGATTGCACGGAAGAACAGACTGGTACAGTCATAACTACGAGAAGAAAGAACTTGAAAAGATTTCAGAAAAGATTGCAGGATTAAAACCTGAAAAGATTTATGTCTATTTTAACAACAACCATAATATGCTTTTGAATGCCAGAAAATTTTATGAAATAATTGCAAATAAATTGTAAAATCCCGTTTCGGACTTTCTTTAAAAAAACATACATAAATTTGCCATTGACAGACGGGTAGTGAAGGTTTAACATAGTTGCTTGTTAAGGCATAAAAAGAGTAACTGACAGAAAGGAGAATAGAAAAATGATAAAACCCAAACAAAGGCCTGTTGATTTAAAAGTTGGTGTTAAGCCCGTATTTCCCGTTCATATCCATAAGCG
>CAYORP010000231.1:0-4008 GCA_964406415.1 uncultured bacterium | reverse complement strand
GATTTTTTCACAAAAGTGTTTTAATTCACCCTGCCCTGCCTGATTAAAAATTGAAAATCTAAAATTCCGGTCGCTCTTAAAATTTCAAAAATTGATTTTGACGGATTATGTTTTTTTTACCCCAAGCTTCCTGCTAAATAAAAAAATTGTGTTGGAATCAAAAAAACAGGAGGTTTTTTACCTTAAGCAGTGTTATTTCCTATTGATAATGGGTTTTAAGCGGTTATTTTTGAGATTTTTTCCATAGAAATCCTAAAAAACCGAGTAAACAGCCTGCCAGCGGACTGATAGCAAGCATATTCCACAGGGGGAAACCGTAATCAGCCAGTTTTCCTACTAAAGGCGGGCCTACAAATCCTGCTAGGGCAACACCTGTAAAGAAATAGCCGTAAATTTTCGCTTTTGAGTTTCTAAAGAACCTTCCTGAAATAGATGCAATAGACGGATAAGAAACGCTTGAAACAAAACTTCCGATACCAATCATAGTGATAGAAAAACCGTATCTTCCGGACATCAAGCCCAGAAAAACAAAAAGACTCCCCACAATGGTCCCGAAGGTTAAAATTGTCCTGTCCTCCCATGCAAATTTTATCAGGCCCGTTAAAAACCTACCCAACGCTATACCTATGGTTATCATCCCTATGAATAGAGCCCCCTGCAATTCACTCGCTCCAAATTTCTCCTGGGCCATAGGATTGGACCAGGCCAGCATAGGTGCCACCATAAGGTTATGTAAAAAACCCATTACCGGAATCCACCAGAAATATTTGAAAGAGACAGATAACTCCTTATCACCCTCCGTGTCTTTATCTTCTATTGCAGAAAGGTTCTTATAACCTGATATAAACGGAAATACAAACCTGCAGGCAAGGAACAAAAACAATGCAAAAGACATAAAGATAGTCAGATATGGCACGCGAAAAATCCAGAAATCCCATCCATTTTCCTTTGCCACATTCAACCACTTACCCAGAAAAGGAGTCAAAAGGGCTGAAATCCCGAAGTAAAATGCGGAGTAAAGAGAAATTATACGTCTTAGATGTAGATGAAATAACTCCGACAGTATGGTGGTATTCGCATTTATCAAAAGTGCATTGGCTATTCCAACAATGGTCAGGCATATAAAAAGCATCGGGAAATTAACACTGAAAAGAATCAGAAAGACTGACAACAGAATAAGGGTCAACCCGGAAAGAAGGGCCTTAACAGCTCCTCGTTGAAAAACAAAATGCCCGGCTATAGACGAACTGAGCAGGAAACCAATACTGATAGACCCGAGTATAAAACCTGTCTGTGTTTTTGAAAGTTGAAACAGTCTCATAAAGGTGGGACCTAAAGCCATCCCTGTAACTCCGGTAAACTGAACCCAGATACCTACGAGGAAAATAATAGCGGTTACAAACCTTTTAGACATTTAAAGTCATAACTTAAGAACTTCTTAAGTTGAAAAGTTCGTTATATGCAAAGTTTAGGATTTCCGCTCATCCTCAACTGCTGCCTGTGCAGCAGCAAGAACAGCAATCGGCACTCTGTATGGAGAACAACTGACATAGTTCATCTTTTCCCTGTGGCAGAATTTGACCGATTCCGCCTCTCCTCCATGCTCTCCGCAAATACCCACCTTAAGATTCGGACGGGTACTGCGTCCTCTCTTTATTCCAATATCCACCAGTTCTCCAATTCCCTCCTGGTCAATTACCTGGAAGGGGTCTTCAGAAAGAATTTTTTTATCAAGATATGCCGGTGCAAAACTTCCTATGTCATCTCTTGAGAAACCAAACCCCATCTGGGTAAGGTCGTTTGTTCCAAAAGAAAAGAATTCCGCCTCAGCAGCAATCTTATCTGCCGTCAATGCCGCTCTCGGAATCTCAATCATTGTCCCGTAAAGATAATCTATTTTTTTAACGCCGTACTTTGCACAAACCTCTTTGTAAACTCTGTCAACAATCTCCTTCTGGTCTCTCAATTCTTCAACAGAACTTACCACAGGTACCATTATCTCCGGCAGAACCTTTTTCCCTTCGTTCGTAAGTTCCACTGCAGATTCAAAAATCGCACGTACCTGCATCTCTGTAATCTCCGGATAAGTAACCCCTAAACGTACGCCGCGGTGTCCCATCATAGGATTGGTCTCGTGTAAATCTTCCGCCCTCTTAGCGAATTCTTCAACAGATATGCCAAGACTTTCAGCCAGTCTGGCCCGTTCCTCTTCACCCTTGGGAACAAACTCATGCAGTGGTGGGTCAAGCAGTCTTATTGTTACGGGAAATCCATCCATAACCTCCATTGTAGCCTTAATATCCTTCTTGACATAGGGAAGCAGTTCATTCAGTGCCGCCCTCCTCGCTTCTTCACTATGTGCAATTATCATCTTTCTCAAACGGAATAACGGTTCTTCCGAACCCTTACCGTAGAACATATGTTCTGTCCTGAATAACCCTATACCCTCGGCCCCGAATACAAGGGCATGCTTCGCGTCATCAGGGGTATCGGCATTTGCCCTCACACCGAGTTTGCGAATAGAAGTGGCAATCTTCATAAACTCAGCAAATCTGGGATTTTCTGTTGCGTCTATCATTGAAAGAGCCCCTTTGTAAACATACCCCCTTGTTCCGTTAAGCGTTATGACATCGCCTTCCTTCAAAGTTGTACCATCAACGGAAAGAATCTTTTTATGTGCATCTATCTTTAATGCTCCGCAACCGACGATACAACACTTGCCCCATCCTCTGGCAACCAGCGCTGCATGACTTGTCATACCTCCCCTTCCGGTAAGAATACCCTGTGCCGCCCTCATTCCTTCAACGTCCTCAGGATTGGTTTCTTCTCTCACAAGTATCACCTTCTTACCCTGTTTCGTCCACTTCACGGCAGCGTCGGCAGTAAATACTATCTGTCCTGTAGCTCCGCCGGGACCGGCAGGAAGTCCTCTGGCAAGTGACTTCGTTTTTTCTTCCTCTTCAGGGTCAACCAGAGGGTGAAGCAGTTCGTCAACCTGCTTTGCACTCAATCTCATTACAACCTCTTTTTTGTCTATCAGTCCCTCAGTAAGCATATCCATTGCCATATTCAATGCAGCAGTCCCTGTTCTCTTTCCCACACGACATTGAAGCATCCACAGCCTGCCCTCCTGTATGGTAAATTCAATGTCCTGCATATCCTTGTAATGCCTTTCAAGTTTATTCCGGATATCCACCAATTGATTGTATACATCCTGCATTGCTTCTTCAAGAGACTGCAGATGCTGATTTTGTTCGTTCTTTGTCTCGTTATTCAAAGGATTGGGTGTCCTCGTGCCTGCAACCACGTCCTCCCCCTGGGCATTAATTAACCATTCACCGTAAAATTTGTTCTCACCTGTTGCAGGATTCCGGGTAAAAGCAACACCTGTGGCTGAAGTGTCTCCCATATTACCGAAGACCATTGACTGTACGTTAACTGCAGTACCCCAGTCGTCAGGAATGCCTTCAATGCGTCTATAGGAAACTGCTCTTTTACCGTTCCATGACTGGAAAACGGCTTTTATACCACCCATCAACTGTTCCCATGCACTATCCGGAAAATCATTACCTATAACATCCTTCACCCTGACTTTAAACCTCTCACACAGACCCTTAAGGTCTTCTGCAGTAAGGTCAGTATCTGATTTATACCCCTTGCTTTCCTTAAGTTCCGTCATCATCCTGTCCAGTTGAAGCCTTATACCTTTTCCCTCTTCCACTTCTCTGCCTGCTGCCTTTTCCATGACAACGTCTGAATACATCATAATGAGCCTTCTGTAAGCATCATATACAAAACGTGGATTATTCGTTTTCTTTATCAGCCCCGGGATGGTTGTTGTACAAAGACCAACATTAAGCACGGTTTCCATCATACCAGGCATGGACTTTCTTGCTCCTGAACGCACGGATACAAGTAAAGGGTTGCTGGAATCGCCGAACTTACTACCCATAATCTCCTCAACCTTTGAAAGATGGACCTTTATTCAATCTTCCCACCCTCAGGGAA
>CAYORP010000230.1:0-3859 GCA_964406415.1 uncultured bacterium | reverse complement strand
GAAGAAGGAACGCCTCTGGGAAATGTGGTGCTGGTTTCCGGAATCGGATGTCATGCAAAAATAGTTGATTACATCAATGTGAACAGTTTTTATTCTATTCATGGCAGGGTAACACCGGTTGCCGAAGGGATAAAACTTGCCAATCAAAACCTGAAGGTTATCGGTTTTGCAGGGGATGGAGACGCATATGGGGAAGGCATAGAGCACTTGATATTTGCCGCTAAAAGAAATGCAAATATTACAATGATTATTCATAACAACCGTGTCTACGGTTTAACCACGGGGCAATATTCTCCCACTTCTCCACTCGGGTTTAGAGGGCGCTCAACTCCGAGAGGCAGCGTAGAACTTCCAATAAATCCGCTGGAATTAATGCTAACAAGTGGAGCGACTTTTCTTGCCAGGGGATATTCGCACGGCATAGAGCTTCTCAAAAAAATCTTTAAGGAAGCACTAAACCATAAGGGTTTTGCTTTAATAGATGTACTTCAGGTCTGCTTCACCTTTTACAATATGTACGAATATTATGACAAGAAAGTGTATGAATTAAAGGAACACAACACGGGAGATTATTCCGAAGCGCTCAAAAAAATAAGAGAGTGGGATTACCATAATGACGCACCAATAGCGCTGGGTGTTTTTTATAAGAAGGAGTCTGTCACATTTGAAGACAGACTTGCCGGTTTCAGAACCGACACGCAAGATGTCGAAATAAATATAAAGAAAGCCTTGGCAAAAACTATATAGACCAGAGGAGGCGGTATGAATGAACATACTTACAAGGTAACTGAGCTGGTAGGTTCTTCAAACAGTAACATTGAAGATGCTATTAACAATGCTCTTGCAAGCGACACGGAAGCTCTTCAGAATTCAAGATGGTTTGCAGTTACAGAGATACGAGGGAAGATAGATGCACACAAAGTGGTTTACTGGCAAGTCGGATTGAAAGTGGGTTCAACTTTGAAAAGCCGTCAAAAAGAACATCTCTATGTTAAAAAGGATAAGGGACAACCATCAGAAAAAGGAGAACATTCAGAAAAGCAGGATAAATACCGCTGCAAAGTATGCGGATATATCTATGACCCTGAAAAAGGCGATACGGACCATGGCATAAGTCAGGGAACTGCATTCCGTGATTTACCTGACGATTGGACATGTCCTGAGTGCGGTGTTAATAAAGACCAGTTTGAAAAAATAGAGGAGGAATGATATGAATAAGAAAATTACCTTCAAGTCGAAACCGCTGACCCTGGTAGGCAGAAGAATAAAAAAAGGAACATCCGCTCCTCAGTTCACTGCTACTGATGCTGAATTGAAAGATGTCAATCTCAGCCACTATGGAGATTCTATCAAGATAATTACTTCATTTCTTTCTCTGGATACACCCACCTGTGATTTACAGGTCAAGGAATTCAATAAAAAAGCGCATAATCTGTCAGATGATATAAGAGTTATCGGAATCAGCCAGGATCTCCCATTTGCTCAGAAGCGTTTTTGTGAGGCAAATAATATTGATAAGGTAACCGCCCTCTCCGATTACAGGAATAATTCTTTCGGTATCAATTACGGACTCCTCATAAAGGAGATGCATCTCCTCGCCCGTTCGGTTCTAATCCTGGACAAGAATAATACAATCCGTTACATTCAGGTCGTTCAGGAAGCAAGTAAGCCACCTGATTACGAAGATGTTCTTGAATCTCTGAAAGAAGTACTGAAAAAACCATCCATAAAAGTGTCGCAGGAGATTTTGCCCAATTGCATTCCCAACATAGATTCAAAGCCGCCTCTTACTAAAGAACGGATAAACTATCTGTGCGGTATCCTTGAAGATTGGGAACTAACCCCGGAAAGGACAATAACAAAGACCTTCAGGTTCAATGATTTCATTGAAGCGAGGTATTTCGTAGACACCGTTAGTATCATAACCGAGGAGCAAAAACACTACCCCACTATCTTCATAGATTACAACAAAGTAATAATCTCGCTTACAACACACGTCATTGGAGCATTGAGCGAGAACGATTTTATAATGGCACAGATAATTGATGGATTGGGGGGGACAAATGAATAAAAACCCTGACATGTCTTACGATGTACTTCTCTTTCTTCGCAAATCCCGGTAGATACGTGAAGAAAGGGGACAAAGTTACTGTAGTGATGGGGAATATACGGTTGGAGGACCTGGTAGTGGAATGACAAAAATAAAACAGCAGGAATACCAAGAGTGATGATACTCCTGCCTAAAGGGGGTGTTAATTATGGTGGAAATGCCTAAGATAGAGACGTGTGATGCAGCAATGTGCCACAAACTTTCAGGAAAAGGTGAAGACTCATCAACGATTTTATACGGTGGACCGGTTCTTAGATTATAGAAAGCGCATCTTAACCAAGGAGGAATAAAAAATGAAAGGATTATTTCAAAGCGGCGACTGGGTAAAAGAAAAACACGTTCCTGTTGTGGAAATCATGGAAACTGACAAGGAAAAGGGCGTCAGCATCAAGTTGTCTATCGGCAAAGGAATACCACACCCGAATACAACCGCCCATCACATAGCATGGATAGAGGTATATTTTCTGCCGGAAGGCGGTAAATTCCCTTATCAGGTAGGTCGAGTTGAATTCACTTCTCACGGAGCGTCAACGGATGGAGCAGATACAAGTACTGTATATTCTGCTCCTGATGCGGTGTTGACCTTCAGAACAGCAAAGAGTGGAACCATATATGCAGCTTCTTACTGCAACATACATGGTCTGTGGGAAGGAGAAGCCATCTTGAAGTTATAAAACTGCAACTATCAATAAGAGATTGAGATAGATGAAGGAACATGCAGACTGACGGGTTTGTAATTGCCCAATAAGAAAGGAGTCAGAGAAGTTTTGATACTGCAATCTGATGATGAGGAGAAATTCAAATTTGAATACTCCGCTGGTGCTATAAAAGAGGGTATAAAAGAAGGGGAGTTAATCTGAGGAGATGTAAGATGGATACAAAGGTTATGGTGCTTTACTACAGTTTGTTCGGCAATACGTACAAAATGGCCCAGACAATCTGTTCCGGCATAAAGGAAGAAAAGGGTATACCTGTTCTGAGAACCGTTCCCGAACTTCTTCCTCCAGAGATTGTTGAAAATAATGAAAAAATCAAGGCTGCAAAGGAAATGCAGAAGAATGTGGCTGTTGTGAAACTTGAAGAACTTGAAGACATAGATGGCATTATTATCGGCAGCCCGACAAGATTCGGGAATATGTGTTCACAACTGAGGAATTTTTTTGATACGACGGGAGATTTGTGGCTTAAGGGTACCTTGATAAACAAACCGGCAGGTTTTTTCTGCTGCACAGCCACAATGCACGGGGGACAGGAAACAACTCTCATATCAATGATGTTTACGTTGCTGCACCATGGGGCTTTAATCGTAGGGATTCCTTACTCCGTAAAGGAGCTTATTGAGACAAAATCTGGCGGAACGCCATATGGACCTACCGCAGTGGTGGGTACAGATGCTTCAATTCCACCTAATGTTACTGACCTCTAAATAGCTGAAGAACTCGGGAAAAGGGTGGCTGTTTTATCAAAAAAGTTTAAAAGTTAGAGACAAAAACTTCTTATTTTGTAATACAGCAAAATAATGTACTACAAGAAGGAAAGGAATGGAACAACAAAAAAAGGTTAAATTGTACGCAATATCAACCTGCTCTTATTGTAAAAAAACAAAGGCTTTTCTTGACGATAATAAAATACAATATGAGTATTACGATGTAGGCACTGATAAAGAAAGAAGAGATGAGATGATGGATAAATCAGGCCAGATGAGTGTTCCTGTTATAGATGTTGGCGGAAAAATCGTAATCGGGTTTA
>CAYORP010000229.1:0-13137 GCA_964406415.1 uncultured bacterium | reverse complement strand
ACAGGTTGTCAATTAATTTACTGCGTTTGTATTGCATTGAGGCAAGCACTGACAACGAGTGCGACCCTCTATATACCGACGGACGGTACCTGAAAGACTGGATAAAGGATACCCTGAGGGCTGAAAAAGAAACAGGAGTGAAGATTGCAAGCCTTTATTCCGGTCACGGAACGTATGCCACCCTGGGACTTGCGCATGACGATGTCCGTAACCGCGAACGCATTCAAAGGCAATGGCTTCTGAGAGAAAACTGCCGTATATAGCGGTTGAACAGATGTATGCTCCGCACCAGATTCCATGGACAATTACTGGAGCGGAAGAACTAATCAATTTACTGCGTTTGTATATTAAGTCCATTTTGTTTCTCCCCTTTGAGGCTCATTGGATTAATCGTAACACAACCCAGAAGAAAATGCTATTTTTTCGGGACTACCTTTTTTCGAGTGCTATGACCGTTGTCAGTTTGTCAGGAGCATGACCTGGGAGATTTTTCAAAACAGCCGGATGCCTTTGCCAGTTCTACCCACTCTTCAGGGTTGTACCGATGCGGATTAAACCTCTGTGCAAGCAGTTTGTACTCTTCTGGTGGAATTTGTTCCTGAAACATTATCCATTCACCCCGGGCTGGAATGGAACATACTCCCCAGTGAATGAACATCCCAAATGCTGCCTGCCGAAACCACTCTGTTCTTTTCTCCATATCTTTCTGTTTTTCCATGTTCTCCCTTCAATATATCACTGTATTTACTGACCACGGGTTAAGGGCTTACGACAAAACCTGCCTCTGACCTTTTTGAAGAAAAAAGTTCGGTAGATGTTATTTTCCAGATTCCGGCAGGGTCGTTATAGGCAATGGGCAGGAAGATGTCTTTCCTCCCGGGTCCTGCAATGATAACCTTTTCAAACCAGTCCGCCTTTTTCCCGTCAGGACTGAAGAGATGCATCTTCAGTTCGTGCATGCCCCTTGCTCCGGGGATACTCAGGTGTACCGTAACACTTCTTCCCCTGATGGCTCCCTTCGATTCAGTGCTTATCGCCACATCAGGAACGGGTGATGTCAGGACTGCGTAAAGGTTGGGACTGAAACTCCCCTTTTTGAATGCGGTGTTAAATTCATCCGTATACCCGAGGAATTCCTTTGTCCTGATGTCGTATACATAACCCTTTTCAGGCAGTATGACCTTAAGTTTGCCGACATCTGGTACTTGAGGCTGCAGGGTAACAACCTGATTTTCGCCGTCACGCCACCTTTTTATAGATAACTTTTTCTCCCGGAGAGGCGGAAGTATCAGATACGGCTGAACAGTCTCTTTTTCAGGCTCAGCCGTATCTTCCACGGAGATATTTTTCACAAGCCTCAGGTCCTTCAGGAACATCGTGAAAGGTCTTTCACCCGTCCACCTGTTTCCGTAGGTGGAAATCCTCAGCCATGAGACAGGGTTTCTGGGAAGTTTGCTTATATCTATGCAGTATTCTTTCCATCCATCAGTCTTTGTTACCCAGGAGACCGTACGGTGTGCCTTTTTGGAAGAGCAGTAGGCATTAAGGTAGATGCTGCTTTCAGGGGATTGTCCACCTGTGTTTATTGAAAAACAAAGGCGGTCGTATGCCTCCCAGTTTCTTTCAGGCATATTACTGAGTGTAACCTCTGCCTTAAGAGGCCTGCCTGCTTCGGGCTTTTCAGGAAAAAATGTAAAGGCAAGGTATCCCGTATCATCTGAAGGTCCCCATTTTACTGTGGTATTACCCTGACCTGCATCACGCCAGTTTACCAGAGGCTCTTCCGTATCTTCTATCCGTATGCCCCTTTTGACACCTGAGGCGGCAATAATTTCAACTACCATGCTGGCTGCAGGGCTTTCACTTACAGTCAGAGGAAAGTTGAGATAAAAGGTTGTTCCCTTTCCGTATCTGTTGACCACACAGAATGGAATTTCTCCAGTTATGCCCAGTGCCTTTCCACCTTTAAGGCCAATGGACGGGTCTAACAGTGCGTCCCTGCCTGCCATCTTAAATCTGCCCTCCATACTGATAAGCGCACGCTCTGGGGAGCTTTTACCCTTCCTCTCTATTCCGAACAGTTCATCAAGGACTCCTCTCTCTCTCGGTTTGCATCTGTCTGTATAGATACCGGTTCTCACGTCCGCTATCACGGTTCCTCCGTCATATACGAACTGTTTTATTGCATCCGCCTCTTTCTCTCCGAGGGCAAGAGAAAATGGCAGTAGCAACACCCTGAAGTTTTTTCTGTCAAACTCCCCCATCCTGAGCATCCTGTCTGTTACATATCTGAATTCCAGTCCTGCATCTCTCAGTATGTTTATCCATGTGGAGTGCTCACGGGAAAAACTGCTGTATTTTTCATTGCCGTCAAAGTGGCAGATATAGGTTGAAGGCATTGAGTACAAAACCGCTATCTTATCGTCAATGCGTCTTGCATGATAAAACCAGTCGCCCAGACCTTCGCGAACAACCTGCGTATCCTCTAACATTGCACGTCTTGAAGGATACATACCGAGGTCAGGGGCGAGAATACCGTGGAACTGTCCTACACCTTCCCATCTCCACCACTGAACCATATTCATCCCGCTTAAAAGAACATCCCAGTAGTTCCTGACCGTCCTTGTTTCATCCCTGAAGTATCCTATCCAGTTGCCAGTAGGAAAATCATAAGGGGCTATTGAGCGTATCACCTCATTTGCCAGGCTCCCGTAAGGTCCCCACCAGCCAAATTCCCTGACTATAAGGTCTATGTCACCGCCCTGTCGTATGCGGGTAGGTATTCTGGGGATGGCAAAGCTGTTTGTGCCTTCAAAACCGGTAAGTGCTTCGGGGTCAATTTTGCGAAAGCCCTCTCCTATTTTTTTAACAACTGATATGAGGTTATAGGTCTGGAATGCCTGACGGTCATACCACCTTGCATAATTTCCCTCTTTCAGGGCCGACAGTTCGTCGTTCACATCTCCGAGCCTTATAGCCCTTTCGTCAAGCGGACTTTTTCGTTGTCTTGAAGGGTATAACTTCTTGTACGTTTCTGTCCGCTCTTCATAATATTTCCTGAACCATTCGGGGGCATCTTCTCCAGGGAGATTGCCGGCGTCAAGAAGGGTAATCTCTTCAAAACTTTTATATGCTGTAGTCCAACTGTTGTTCAGTGAGGATATATCCCCGTATATCTCCTCAAGGTATCTTCTGTATGCCTCAAGACAGTGCTGACTCAGGCAGGAACCTCTGACCGCACACTCATCCCCGAGCGAGTATGCCAGCACCCCGTGGGCACGAGATTCATACTGTCGGCTGACCACCCTTTCTATATATTTTTGCATCGTCTCTTTGTTGTTGTAACAGCCTGTTGCTCTCATAGTGCCGTTTTTGTCGAGAGAACCTGTCAGTGTGGAGAAATCTGCACCCAGCCAGGTTGCATAAGGTATAAAGGGCAGATTATAGGCAGAAAGGTATAGGGGAGGTATGCCGCGGGCAAGTATTGCAGTTGCCCCGCTTTTAGTGAGGCTTTCAACGCCGTACGGTCCTGTCTCACCTTTTGGATAGTCCCATACCACAAAGTGAAACCTTCCCCGGTGCCTTTTTGTCACCCTGAGGTAGGTTTCCTTGCTGTCTATCTCAAGTCCACCTGAAACCAGAACTGCCTCTGCCTTCAGAAGCATGGGCATCCACTCTTTGACATTCAGGGAGAGGGTGGCACTATTTCCTGTAATGACAGGATTGTCTCTGACAAGTATCCTGCCGAACCTGTCAGAAAAGAGCACCTTCAGTATCTCATTTTCCATCTTTTCACCTGAAAGTGTGACATCCAGTTTTACGCTCTCACCGACCTCTCCCCAGTTCTTTTCAAGTGTCAATGTTTCTACCTTGCGTTTTGATGTTACCTTCAGTTTTGACGTTGCCCACGAGGCAATACCGGAAGTGCCTCCGGCTGTTGCATCCACAAAATAACTGCCTGCCCTCAGGAAAGGTAGATGTATCCTTCTCTCATCCTCACATCTGCCCTCCCACAGATGTGCAGTCCAACCATCATATCTCCTGAGGCTGACCTGTACCTGTATTCCAGAAGGACAATTTTTACATATGATATTTAACGGACTGTTCTTGAGAGACTCCTGTGCGATGGTCTCAGGTGCAATAATCTCAATGAGTGCTGACGGCTCTTTGCCTGCGGCCCATAAAAGCGAACGGCCGTGCTCCTCCATCTTATGGTCAAACTCAACCTCCCAGCCAAAACGGTAAGGTATGCTTTCCTCTTCGGGGATGAATACAAGATTGCCCTTGCCGCATAAAAAACACTGGTGTCCTGAAGGTATCCCTGCGGGTTTTGGCAGAGGTATCCCTTTTAAAATCTTGTCCCATCCTTTGGCGTTCTTTATGACGAGCCCTCTGCCGCTGACGATGCTGTCTGTGAACCTTTTCAGAAGGTGTTCAGGCAGGTCTTCAGGAGACACCTGGTTGAGGTAGTACACATCCCAGTTTTTTTCAAGAAGTTTAGAAAGTCTTGTGACTCCCTTTTCTCCGCCATGCCATGCCTTTTCGCGGGTATCATAGTACACAGACTCACCCTTTACATCAAACCTCTGCATAATCTCAACAGGTTCTCTCGTAGCATCTGTGTCTCTTGAGGGTGCAAAAAAGAGAACGCTGACAGGACCTTTTATGTACGGCTTAGCCCAGCAGGTATGCGGCGTTTCCATCTCTGTTGTGGAAAGTCTGTGTTCAAGTTCCAGTTCATCCGTTGAAGAGACTGCAGGTAAGAGAAACAACAAAGAGAGTGTTGCAGATAACAGTAACAATTTTTGCAGGGTATTCATCTCAGCCTCTGTTCTTAATCCTTATCTCATCCTCCCCCTGGCTGTTGCGGATTTCAAACTCTACAGTCTCAGGAACAGAACTCGGACCTCCCTTTACATAAACGGGAGGTTTATTAATCATATCCACGTCCTGTTTGAACAGGGTATCTCTGAGCACATCTGTGTCAAGACTTCTCGGTTTAACCCTCTCCTTTATTGAGAGTGCTGCGGCAGTACCTGCAGATTGTCCCATTGTCATACAGGTCATTATCAGCCTTGCTCCTGACTGGGCTTCAAAATCAGCAGAGAGACACCTGCCTGCAACCAGCAGGTTGTCTATTTTTAACGGGACAAGGCAACGGTAAGGTATCTCATAGTATTGTCCCGGTTTGAGATACGCCTTGTACCCACCCTCAGGGTCGGGAACGCAGAATGCAGGCTCTTTCGGCTCTTTCAGATGTGCGTGTTTAATATGGGGAAGGTCATTGACAGGGTTGTGTATGTCAAAACCATGGGTATCTCTGGTAACTGCATCTTTAAACTTTCTTGCACAGGCAACATCTTCCCCGGTCAGTACATATTCGCCTACTATCCTTCTTGATTCGCGTACACCGAGAATTGAGGCTGTATAGGAGAGGTAGGCATTTTCAAAACCCGTTACGTTCTTCCTGTAAAATTTTACGAGTTGCTGTATCTGCTTACGCTGTTCAATAACGATTCTCGTGAGGTCTTCAGCATCAAGGGCCCTGCACCTTCTGCTGTGTGCCGTACAGACATAGACGTCTGACATGTCACCTGCCTTTCTCGGGAAGGGTCCAAGATATCCTTTTTCAATGAGTCTGGGCAGTTCCCCCTTCTTTGCCGCTTCTTCTATCTTCATCTGGATGGTTGAGTAAAAATCTTTGGGCTGGAAAGACTTTATGTTTACATTGTTCATAACGAAGTCAAGCGATACTGCCTGGTTATAGCCTCCCATTCTATCCCAGCCGGATTCGCATGGGACCCCTGAATAATAGGCAACGTCCGCATCTCCAGAGCAGTCAACGACGACCTTTGAAAGTATGGCATACCTGCCGGACTTGTTCTGAACAACCACGCCCTTCAGCACACCGTTTTTAACTATACTGTCAATAACGTACGTCCAGTAAAGAATCTTTGCTCCTGCTTCCAGTACCATCTGTTCTGAAACATACTTTATCGTCTCAGGGTCACCTATGCGGGGGCTGTCAAGCATACCTTCCTCTTCCTTCAGTCTTCCAAAGAGTTCTTTGCCCACGCCTTCAGGATAACCGGCAAGGTAACATACCAGTCCCAGAGTAGACAGCCCGCCGAGAGCCCCATTGTGTTCTATGAGAAGTGTCTTCATTCCATTGCGGGCTGCACCTATCGCTGCCCCAATACCTGCCGCTCCTCCTCCAACCACAACAACGTCAAACTCTTTTTTAACATCTACCTCTTCTTTAATCTTTACCTTTTTGACCTTACCTGCTGACATTTTCCCCTCCTTTTAGGTTCCTGTTGCCCTTCACGTAATTTTGAACCCCTTGTTTATCAACAATTTTCAGATACTCTCTTTTTATATTACTCCTCCACCTTCAAAACCTTTGAGCAGTGCGAGTCTCAGCCGCAGGGGCAGGTCTAACGGCTGATGTTTTTGTGTGCGGATATACGTGCCTGAACAAAGGGACCACTACCTGCTGCTATGATGGCAACATCACCTCCGTGAAGATTAACAGATACACCTCCTGCTGCATCTGTCTTGAGCGTCAAACCGTTTCTCAGTTCACCTATCGCTTCTGCAGAGGTGAATAATCTACTTTTTAACAGATACTCACCGGCGGCATCTTCGTGGTTTATGACGAAGATAAAAGAATCTCCAGTCCTGTTCTGCCTGACGATGACTTCAACATGGGGAGCGCTCTCTCCTTTATAAAAGACCTCAACAGGCGGCTTTACCCCAGCCTTTTCCAGAATTTTGGTTATCCACTGTCGGGAACTGGTGCGCTCTCTTGCCGTGGTTGCAGTATTTATCTCAAAAGGCCAGATTTTCTCTCCCCATTTTAGCATAATGTCAACAGGGAAGGTATAGGCATGGTCAAAACCCGGACGAAAGCCTGTCCATACCGTTTTTTCTGTTTCAACGGCACATACCTCCGTACCATAGAGTGCCAGAACCTTTGCACCACTCAGGGGCTGACCTGTGACAATATCATGATAGGTCCTGTGGCTCTCAGGCAATTCTCCTTTATTTTCGGCAGTAATCCACTGTGGTGAACCGGGGTCCCAGAGGTATTGTTTTAGGCCCGTTCCGCTGACAGATGGAAGTCCTTTGCGCAAAAGAGCAAGTTTTTCGGGGTTGACCATAAGAGGTTTCTGGTTTTTTACTGTCCAGCGAAGTTCTTTCTCTTTTGATATCTGCTCCGGAGTTTGCCACTCTTCAGCCATGCTGGTAAACCATCCATACTCTTCAGGTGAGTCATATGTGGGGTGTACAAGTCCCTTATACTTCTTAACAGGCCTGATGCCGAAATAACTTGCAAGAAAACTGGTGGTGCCTCCTGTTACCGTATCAAGGAGAAAACTGTCCCCGTCAGTATAAACATATCCGCCTGATTTCAGGAATTTTACAACTGCCTCTCTGAAAAGTGGACCCTCCCATGTTGCAGTCGGGATAAGCAGAACCTTATAGTCTGAAAGAATCTCCGGTTCAATCTCCACATGGTTGCTGCTGACCACCTCAAAGGGGATGTGGCTTTCTGTCAGAGATTGGCAGGTCCAGCCAAAATCAAGTTTCGGATAGTCAAAACGGTTGTACATATTGCCTGTATTTCTGGACCTTACGACTGCCACGTCAGGCACAGGCCTTTCTGCACCTTTCAAAAAATCCCAGTGTGCCTGATAGATATGGTGCCAGTGGGCAACAGCGGATTTTGCTTCCGGTTTCTGGTCCCAGCCTGCCTTCTGGTAGACCCAGAAGATTAGCCCGTGTGTGTTGTGACCCATCGCCCTTGCAAGTGCACGTCCTATCGCCCCGGGGTCTTTTGAACGTTCAGGGTCGGGCCAGAACCAGCTCCACCCTATGACCGGCAGGCCGTAGCGACGTGAAAGGTGGTCGGTAAAACTGTAGTGTATGGTACTGCCCGGATAGTCACCCTGGCAGTCTTCAACGGTAAGAATACGGTTCAGTCTGGATGCCCAGTACTGGTCAATGCCTGATGTGGATGCAGCACCGGGCCACTTGACAGAGCCGTGAGAGAATGTCCATAACTCAACATCTTTGCCGATATGGTCTCCTATGTATATGCTGCCGCGTCTAAAAAACATATATGTGTAATAGGCATGAAAATCAACCCAGTATTTCCAGAGTCCTGACTGTTTATACCTTTCTTCAAAGACAGGAAGGGTAACCTCCTGCCAGTCTTTTATACTCAGTTTCGTTTCCCTGTTAAGTGTCCTGCCGTCTTTATTGGTGTCTTTATCAGGAAACTCGTCCTTGAATATCACATCCCTGAGAAAACCTATAAACTCTTCCTTAGCACCGTATCCATACTCTTTTCCCTCTCGTGTGTAAAGTCCTGTCTCATCCCAACTTGACATAAGGAGAGTATCTCCGCAGGTAAATAGGTTTTCAGGTCCGTAGTCCTTCACTGTGTTCAGTGCCCTCTGGTAGTAGTTGTCGCGGCTGACAGGACTGAATATGCTTTTTGTATAGGGGTGCTTTCTCCGGTATGCCTGAGGTTTCCCGTCCCTGTTTAGTGTTGGCTCTCCTGGACCGTAAAACTGAATCTCTGGCATAAATCCGTGCATATTATGCAGTAGAAAAAGCCTGCCTGCCTTCTCAGGGTCTCTGTCTACCTTGTAGACCCCGGTAAACCCCATCTTCAGGTAGTCCTCAAACAATTCTTTCCTCTCCTCCTCTGTCTTCGGGGCCCCCCATCCGTACTGGAGTATCGGGACAACCTTAAATTTGCGCCAGTCGTTTAAGAGTTTTTTCATTGGTCGGTCTGTTGCAGGGGAAGGAGATGATATACCTGCCTGCATTCCATCTTTCCCATTCATCCCTTCTGATTTCTCTGCTCCTGTAACGGCTGTCAGGTTCAAAAGTAATAGAATGAAACATATCTCTTTCCACATTTTTCTCTCCTTTCGTCAGGGCACTCATTTTCTGTTTAGGGTTTGTCTGTGTCAGTTCCAATGAAAAGCAGGAGACCTCCACCCGGTTCAATCTCCATGCTGAATTTATGAAGGCTCCCTTCTCCTCTGCCCTCTGGTTTGAGAATTTTTCCTGACCCCATATCCCTGACAGTTTCTCCGGGGGCAATCCTGAGATAAAATTCCACCCTGCGTGCCTCCTTAAGCGGCTGGTAACCTGTAAGGATTCCATACCTATCCACGTCAAGGTTCCTTTTTCTCATGTCAAGGTTCGGATATCCTTCCCACCTACCCACATCAAGGTTTACAAGTATGACGACGCTCCCTGAAAGGTCGGGAGGTATCCTGAAGGTTCTGCCTATAAGCAGGCCGTCCTCTGTCTCAAAACGGGGGAATCCATCCGGTAAGAGTCTGAGCAGGATATCTTCAAACCTTTGCATCTCAGTTGTTGTCTCAACATATTCTTTCCACACAGGGGAGTTTTCTGCGCCTTTCAGGGACCAGTCTGTCCTGTAATGTTTTGTTGGACTTTCAGGTATGGAAGCGGTATCAGGAGACTTTATGGGGTAGTACCAGGGGAACCATCCCTTAGCACCGTAAGCGGCTGAAAGCCATACTGAAGCACGCATTGCATTGGGCGGCGGTGAATATCTGCGCCAGAGTATGTAGTATCCGTTCCCCACAGCGTCAACACCCGGAAATATCTTCCTCGGGATGTTGTTCTTTTCCATATCTCCTTCAGAACGCACCTCATGATAGCCGAACATTGCAGGGGTATAGGTGAAGACAGCCCCTCTCAAAAGTGCCTCTTCAGACCTGTATCTGAGGTGGTTGTTAAGGTGGTTGCGCAGGGCTGACTGGGGGGTGAGAAAAGAGGGCTTCTGACGTCCTCCTCCAAAATACCCTCCCAGAAAGGGGTATATGTCGGTTCCCATAATCTCTGCGGCAGGCTGTTGGGTGGATACCATTGCAGGCGTTGCGTTATAAAGAAGGTAGAGCGGCATTTCCGGGTAATGCTTCTTCAGAGCGGCATGATACTCCTGAAGCCATGAAAGATAGTCTGTATAGACCTCTTCCTTCACGGCAAAACCTATTACTCTCCTGCTGCTGTGACACCTTTCCAGCAGACCCAGTGCCTTCGGCAGGGTGTTTTTTTCAAAGAATGTGCGTCCCCTCTCCGGGCGGAAATATGCAGAGTGATACTGTATTATAATATCTATGTCATACTCTTCCGCAGACTCCTCAACCTCCCGCCACTGCTCAGGCTTGATATAGGTGCAGAGAACCACGCTGTTCATACCCATATCCTTCATTGCCTTAAAGAGTTCTTTGATTTTTGCGGGCTCGCTGTTGTAAAGCATCGTCCCCACTGCCAGTCGGCGAAAAGGTTTGCGAGGTTCAGGATAACTGGTGCCCGTAAAAGACTTTTTATGCCACTCTTCGCGGGTCATCTTCCCTTCGGGAAGGAGCAGATAGTACTCTTTCTCTCCTGTGGGTGGGTACTGTGCGAGAAGTACATCAGGTAAGCCCCGCCGGCTCTCCCATCCGTTATCCTGCCACACCTTTTCCTGAATGGAGAGCCACTCTGAAGGTAGTTTTGTTACCTCTTTTGTTTCCTCAAGGGCAGAAAGATTCAGCGTGCCTGATACTAAAAGGAAGGGTATTAGAAGAAATTTCCTGTTAATGCTCACCTTCCATCTTGGGGGAGATAACCTCATCATTTTCTTTATCCCTTTATTTTGTGGCTTTAAACAGGACTATTATGTTCTCTCTTTTTCCTCACACTCTCTGTTACATTTTAGAGTAACTTTAACCTGCGGTCAAATCAATCGCCCGTAAGACTCACAGAATTGAAAGCGAGTCCACGGGGCAAGACGTTTACCCTCTACCTAAAAGTGTTGTTTCAGAAGATGAAAGAAGGATAAGAAATTTCTGAGATACGACACTGTTCTTATCTCACTGAAGTCAATGCGAAGCCTGTTTCCCAGCACCGAAACCGCTTTCTTTTCTCTATCTTACCTTATGCCAGAATTTCTACCAATAATTTTAAAGCACACTAAAAATTGACACAGGGTTTTCCCCTGTTGTAATTGTTATGTTTTTGCAAACCGGGCCGTTAGGTAATCTGGCAGAAAACTTCCCTTTTAAGGCGGGTGTGTTAATCTTGGCTCCAAATGCATTCTTCTATCTCATTTTTTGCTGTCACCAGCCAGTATTTTAACCTTCTCAAGTTGTTTTCTTATAGGTGCGGCCTGATGAGGGGCAATCCTGAACTTTAGGGCCTTTTCCATGGACTCAACAGCCTGGTTATAAAGTTTTTCTTCCTGATAAACCAGTCCCATCCTGAAATAGGCCGTGGCTCTGACAAATATATCAATACAGTTCATCCCGGCTATCTGTAGATAAATTTCCTTTGCTGAAGAAAAATTCTTTTCTTCCCGGTAACTGTCGGCTGTGCGGAGGAGAACGTTTTCCCATTGCCTCATAAAAGATTCCTGCATTTTAAGAAAAGAATGATATCGATGGCTTTCCATGATAATGTCAAATCCAGGGTATTTTAGAGATTCTCTATTCACGGCAAGGAATTTATCCCTTAGTACACGGGCTTGCTGGTAATTTTCTCTTGCGGCGTTATAGTTCTTTCCTTCTAAGTAGTAACTGTAGCCTTTATGCAGTAACGCTTCAACGCTTAAGTCTGTGGGTTTCCCGGTTCCTGCCTCAATTATCTTTTCGTAAAGAGCCCTTGCGGCGTTATAGTTTTTTTCCCTGTAGTAACTGTGGGCTGTTTGCATGATTGCGGTCAGGCGGCTGTATTCATCCGGAGCTGATAGTGAGGCTGCTTCAAACCTCATACGGGCATCAGCAAATGTCCCTGCACGGAATTTCTCTGTTGCCTCAGCGTAAATCTTGTTCCATTCCTTTTTAAGCATTCCCAGTGCTTCTTCTCTGTACGTTACATGAACTTTTTCCATAGCAAGGACTTTTCTATATTCTTCAGCCGCAGCATGGAGATTCCCTTCCTTGATGAACGAATAGCCCTTTTGAAGATAAGCCAGCGTTATAGCGTCAGTGGATGACTCGGCATGTCCGCTTACAGTAGCATATATCTCTCTTGCCCTTGGATACTCTCCCGCGTTTAACAGACTGTGTCCTGCAAAAAGCAGGGCATCTGTTTTCTGCGTAGCATTTTCAGCAACTTCAGACGCTTTCAGAAAATGGGTATATGCTTCAGAGTATCGTCCCGTCTCGTAGGATTTTTTGCCCGTCGCAAAGATTTCCCTATAGCCTTCCGTTGCAAAAGCAAAAGATGAGATAAGCAGAATATAAGATACAACAATTTTAATCATAGTTTTATTCTCCCGTTTAAAAAACAACGTTATTTTGTATTATCAGTCTATCAGTGATTTCTTGACAAAGGTACTGGTCTGCCGGTTGTACTGGTAGTAACTGAGTCCATCATCCGCCGCTATGCGGAATCCATCGGCAATTTCAACTCCTTCCAGAACAGCCGGGAGCGTGTCAAAACGGAAGTTGCTGTTTCCAAAACGCGGGTCAGCCTGTAGGGTATCCACTATAAGTATGGCGTTTGGTACGCCGGCATACCTGTTGTTTCGCAACTGAAGGTTGACCGTGGCTCCTGCGACTATGTGTGCACGGTTGGCATAGGGGGTCATTTTCCATCCGTGCCCGTAAGAACCCCAGAAGTGGCAGGTATCTATCGTGGTATTGCCCATGGGGGTGGTTATGCCTATAGAGTTGCCATCGGCCTCGAAATAACAGCCTGAAACTACTGTTTGTACACCTCCGGCATTGAAAATTCCATAGCCTTTGTTGGCTTCAAAAATACTGCCTGAGATATGTATGGCGCTGCTTCCCCAACTTCCGCGGTTAGGCCCTATCTGCAGTCCATGATGGTGGTTGCGGCGGAAGATGGAGTTTACTATACCCACGTTGTTAAAATGGTTTTGTCCCAGAAGCCCGACCCTATTCCCCCTTATGATGCAATCAGTGAAATAAAACTGCCAGGCGTAGTTTATATAGATACCGTATTTCTGGTTAAATACCTTGATACTTCTGAATGTAGTACCTTTGGGTACGCTTTCGGCAGGGACCTTTATGCCTATGCCGTTCTGGCCGCCTTCCCTGTCAAATGTCAGCCCCTCTATTACAAATCCTGCGCCCTCAT
>CAYORP010000228.1:0-5310 GCA_964406415.1 uncultured bacterium | reverse complement strand
TTTTATCCCCTGTAAAGCACCGTATGAGCCGTCCAGGGCATCCCAGCAGTATATAAAGGATGGTGCGCTTTCTCCCCATATAGGTTCACTGATATTACCATCAACTGTTACTATATTAACCCTTACCTTTTTTGCCACTGTCGCCCAGCATGCGTTCCGTCCATACCTGTCCTGGTCAATCGGCTCGTGGAACCCGGCTCTCTCTGGCAGTTCCACCTCAGATACCATACGTACCCTTCCTCCAACGGACTGAAAAGTAACAAGTTTCAGTCTATCCCCTAAATCAGAATGCATAATGATTCTGCGTTCATTGTTTACAGGGTATGCCTTCAGAGACTTTATGGCAGACAGCAGTTTTTCACTGCCTATGCCATTGTCTTCAATGTATAGATTCTTGCTTACAGGAAGCACAACCTGCTTTTTGAATGGCATGGCATTAAGGTTATGGTCATATAACTGCACCTTTGTTTCCGGAAGGTCAAGACTAATCTGTATTTTCCCGTAACTTCCGTCAGGACTCAGCATCACAAGAAGTTTACCGTTGTGTCTGTATAGATATTCTGCATATATACCATATGCAGAGTCCATCAGGATTGTATTCCCGGGTTTATGCCCACGGAGAAAATTGATTGAGTTTATAAAATCTACGCCAAATGGATTGATGGTATTATCACCATTGAAAAGACTGAAAGGGTCATGTCCTGCGTCAAACTTAGCAGTATAAAAACCAAACCTTTCGGTCCCTACAATGGATGCCTCGTCAAATATTGACTGTTGAACATTTTTGGATTCAAGAGAGAACCTGCTCTCAAAATACTTTTTTTCAGGTGTAAATGTTTCAAAGTTGATTGCTGAATCCCATCTTCTACTTCCCCATCCCACACCAACTACCCAGTATTCCTTACCTGTCATCTGTTTCATCATACGGTCATAAAAAAGTGAGTTTCTTTCAGAGTTGTGTCTGCTTCCGCCTATGGCATCCCCTATGTCAAGGGTGGGATTTATTTCCAGCATTTCTTTCAGATGTCTCGGCTGTGTACTGTTCATAATGAACGCATCCTGTATATTCTTTCTTATTATGCGGCTGGCTATTTCTATATACTTCAAACTTTCGCGAGGTCCACGGTGATAACTCAGTTCGTCAGCAGTCTGCCAGGTCTTAATATAATTTACATTAGAGGTAAATGCCTTCCAGAAATATTCCCACTCATCATAAGGAATGTTGGGCTTTCCCATATGGGCCGCAGGCTCTTTGCCAACAATATTTTTTGTCCAGGATGGAGGACTAAAAGGTGGGCGCCAGAAAGAATATTCAATCCCATATTTTTCTTCCCACATTCTGTAGTATTTATGGAAGTATCTCATATCCTCACGGCCTGGCCAGATAGAGCCAAAGTATATAAGCCTGTCCTGAAGAGAATTTACCCAGTCAAACCCTGCATGTTTGAAAATCCTCATTATCTCTTCATTGGTACTGATAATTGCACCAATCTGAGGTTTAAACCCTGTAAACTTTTTGGGGTCTTCAACAACGGAAAACGGGATAGCATAAGATGTCTCTGGATGTCCTGTCACCTCATAAACGAAGAGATAGGAACCTAACTTTGAAAATGGTATCTCCACCTTTTTAACGATAACACCTTTTGGTTTTGAAGTAGTGGTTAACCTGCTGTTATATTCCATGTCAAGGTGCTTATCAAGGATACGGTAGTCTATAACAACCTTTTCAGGTTTTCCATTGCCCTGAGAAACTGAGAATTCCACAGGCATTTTTGCACTTTTGTGTCGGATGCCGGCACAGGTATCATTAAGAAAAACCCCTGTTTCAATACCTTCAAGAGGTTGATACTCTGTTGGCATTTCTCCTCTTTCAATCTGGACTGCGTCAAGATATACGATACAGTCCGGTTCATCACAGGTAAAGATGAAAAGGTTATCACCTGCTTTCCATCTTCTGCTGTAACGTTTCCAGTCAGGATGAGAGGTTTCCTTCCCATCAAATCTTACCTTTTTCCCATTGGTCCTCAGATAGTAGGAGATAACCAGTGGCTGATGTGAAGATATCTCCTGTAACTCGTTTTTTAAGAATTTAACAATGTAATAGGCTGACAGAGCATTACCATAGACAGGCTTTTCTTTGCTCCCTTCATATCCTGCTGTAAGCAGGTTTTGCAGTTTGGCATCCATTTTAAGGCAATAATTCCCGTGATATGGATTTTCCCTGCAGAGATTGATGTTGTCAACATTATTGCCTGTGATAATCGGACTTCCTGACCCGCCTGTGAAAAATGGTTTGATGTTAAACTCAAAACTTGAGTTGCGTAGGAGGTTTTTTTGTGAGATAAAAGGCTTTCTCGACAGGGGTAGAGAAGAATAGTTTATCTGCGGGGTTATTGTGGGGTAACTAATCCGTTCAACGCTTTCTCTCGGGTCTTTACCATCTGCAAACTTTAGTTCATTACGCCCCCTTGATTTTTCTATTACTAACTCTACATTGTCAGAGGTGATGATAATACTGTCAATTATTACATAGGGTTTTTCGTACTCAGGGTCATCACCAATGCCAAAATTTTCAACCGTGACTGCCTCAATCTTAAAGGTGTCACAGGGGCTGCCTAAACTAAAAACATCTTCTATCTGATACCATCCGTATCCGCTTCCCGTAAAGTCCTGTGTGAACCTTCCGGATGCTTCCTTAACAAACCGCTTGCCTTTCTCCTCATTCCCAATATCTACCTGTATTACATCTTTTGTACCTGCAGACCTGGTCATTACGAGTCTTAAAAAAATACGGTATTTCCCGGCAGGTATCTTTTCCTCAAGAACCTTACTCATAACTGCTCCGGGATAGTGGGCAACGACAAATGCTCCTCCAGAAGCGTGTGAGTGTCTCTTTATATACCATCCCTCTGTTTCCACCCAGTTTCCATAATACACAAGGTTGTCAGACTCCTCTGCTTCCATAAAAAGAGATGCCCCCTTACAATTAAGTGTTGTCAACATAAGCATTACTAAAGAGACAACAAAAAACATTTTTCCCTTTGTCATTTCTGCCTCCACTTTTTGTTACAGGATTTACTGGTAAGACATGAACAACTCCTCTACTTCTTTTATGCTGAGTGTATGGTTATAGATTCTTAACTCATCCATCGCACCATTCAGTCCAGTGAGGTCCTTCCCGATTATAAGAGGTCCACTATTTGAGATGTCAGTTGGCATAGTAATCATTACCACATCTGCTATCAGTTTACCATTGACATAGATACATAAACCCCTGTTTTTAGGGTCAGGATTGTATGTTCCTGTCAGATGAACCCATTTCCCTTTTTCCATATGCCTGGCGATATTTATCTTGACCTCTTCTCTGTTTCCCTCATCCTCCACAGTAAGACGGAAATTAGCTTGCTCCAATGGTACGTTGCTACTGGACCCGTCTGAACCAAAGTTAAACCCTTTAAAAGGCACATACGCAGTCGGGTTGTTTGCAAAGGACTGTTTTTCAGATAGTCCCACAACCTTTTTTACAAAAGACAGCCACCTCACTCCATCTGTATCCATCCTTAACCAGAAAGAGATGGTAAGCCCATCCTTGAATGTTAAACTGCTGTTGTGAGGTATGCTGAAACCTATTCCCCCGTCAAAATAAAGTGCGCTTTCTTTCTTCCCTTCAACAAGACTGCAGGGAGTATTCAGATGTATGTGGTTATTATTCCCTGAAAGGTCCCTGATTGTATTTTCTTCCACCTTGTCAAAGGAGTAATAAAGAACAAGACCTTTTTGTTCTGCGAAAGTGTAACTGACAGAAAGGGTCAGGAGAACAAATCCGATTATGTATCTTTTCATTTAACATCTCCTGTGATGATATCCTTCAGAAACCTTTTTGCCTTTTCCAGATGGTCTTCAGAGACAATCAGATAAGAATAAGATGGCTGTGATAGAGAGATGTAGTTTCCATCGTCTTTCTGGATGGTTATCTCGTTTGTCCAGAAGTCAATCTGTTTCAGTGTCAGGTCGGTAGGGATTTTATACTCATTCATAACAGATTTTTTGTCAGGTTCAGGTTTCAGGACAATAAGATACCCATTCTTTTCCCCGAGAGAAAAAAGAAACCCCTCCCATCCTGAGATGCCTAACTCTCCGAGTGAGTATCCTTTTGCTGTAAGAGAATTGAATGCAGAGAAAACCGTCAGGACGAGGGCAGGATGTCCCCATTCATCAAATGCACTCTGGCTTCTTCCTCCTGGCAGTCTCGCATGATAAAGTATAACTGCTTTTGTATGCAGTCCACCTGCTCCTGCCGGGCGTATATTCCTTTGAAAAGTATTGTCCAGCCGATTAACGAACTCATCCAATATCTGCTGAAAGGCTTCTCCTTCTACAGGTTCCTTTGTTCGGCCTGCAAGTTTACCCCAGCCATTAAAACTCTCTGACAGATAGTTGAATAAAACCCCGCAATCGTAAAAAAATATCGGGAAGTCCTTATTCGCTATCTCTGCCGCCTTCACCGCATAACGTATCCTGCGCAGGTCTCTGCCGAGGTCATAGATGCCATCAACATATTCCTTACCAGCCCTGAGATAGGTATATGCCATGCTGAAGGGATATGTCGCCAGAACCTTTGTTTCTGGAGACACATTTTTAAAGGCACGGGCACTCTCAACCATAATCTGGTTATATAAGGAGACTGTTTCATGGTTAAATGTCATCTCATCTATAATCTGCCAGTATGAGATGTAGTTACTGTAGGCAGTTGCCATCCTTGTTATGTAGTCACGGTATGCAGACTTCTTTAGATACCTCACCTTTCCTCTGGTTTCAAATTTTATAGTTTCACCAGGGACTTCTTTATCAGATTCAGCAAATTCAGGAAATCTCTCTACAAATCCGCTGTTTGAGATATTGCCAACATATCTTAAAAAATATTTTTCTTTTCCAATTTTTAGTTTATGGACATATCTGTCAAAGAAATAATTTCCTGTTTTATCAGATACCTTGTACCACTCAGTAATCTGTCCACCAGCAGAAAGAGTGTTGTTCCAGTACAGACCCAGACGGCTTGCCCTTTCCATTGCAGGTCCAGTCATCTGGAGATAGAGACCGAAGGGGTTCCATCCGTCAGGGACAGGTTTAGGGATGACATAAAAAGGTATCTCTAACCTCCTGTTTATATCTCCTTCTGCTATAATCTGAAAGCGGAATGCCCCTTTACGATTGGATGGAAAAGAGAACCTCTTTTCAGAGACCACTTTACTCTTCAACAAAAATCTTTCCGTACGTGTTTCAACCGGTAGTTGTTTCCCAAGGCAGTCA